>NZ_JAUBVE010000059.1:0-46597 GCF_036705715.1 Microcoleus sp. AT3-D2
GGCCGCGATGAACAATGACTATATGATGCAAATTCTCAAGTGCTTTTGTCAAGCATGATTGAGATGCTCTTACCCTGGGTGGGATACAGCCGATCAATTACAAAGATAAATTACAAATTATCAAAATGTACCTCTCGACCCCTGAAAGCCCATATACTTTTATAAAGTCTCTGTAGAGCATTTATCTAGGTGTTGCCATGCGTAAAATTGTACTATTCATTGCATCTAGTCTGGACGGTTATATCGCCCGAACGAATGGCGATATTGACTGGCTGTTTACAGACCAAAATTACGGTTATACTAAATTCTTAGATAGCATCGATACGGTTCTCATGGGTCGGAAAACTTACGAACAAGTTCTAACTTTTGGCGAGTATCCGTACCAGGAAAAAAAGAGTTATGTTTTTACGAAAAATCTAGATTTTCAAGCCACTTCGGATGTGGAAGTAGTAACAGACTTAGAGAGTTTTGTCAAGGATTTGCGCTTGCTTGAGGGCAAGAATATTTGGTTGGTGGGAGGTTCTCTGCTGATTCGCGATTTCCTGAATCAAAATTTTGTCAACGAGGTCATTCTCTCAGTGCACCCGATTATTTTGGGCGAGGGAATCCCTTTATTTGTTAATCCCAGAAATACTACAGCTTTGCAGTTAACTGGATGTCAGACATACAGTTCTGGTATGGTTCAGCTATCTTATGATGTCGCGACTTGAGGGCGCGCCCAATTGCTAAGTCGCTTGCAAAATACTGCCAGTTGATTATCAAAAAACGTAAGATAAAACTTAGTAATTGAGCTGATGATGAAATGTGTTTGCTGCTTTTTGTTATTAATATCTTTTTTCGGCGTCGCGCTTCCTGCTGACGCCTCTGTATGCCGCAATTATCAAGGAAGCGAGATTTGCATTGTCGATATCAAACGCAGTGCAAAAAATTATTGGGAATACAGGGTAATTCTTAGTGTTGATGGAGTTAAACAGCCTCTAGAAGTATACAATTGCCGCGATCGCACTACAGTTAAGAAAGATGGAACTGTTTTGGCGTTTGGACAAAACAACCCTGGTGAAATCGTCTGCCGTTTTTTTAATCAGAAATAAGTAAATGAAGTTATTGTAGGGTGCGCTTCGGGCTGAATGTGGCTACCACAAACTCAAGATTTTTTCCCGAAGCGCAGCCTACGTTAGAATTTGCCGTCTACTGCTGACACGCAGCGTTCGCAAATTAGCGGATGTTTGATCGACTCTCCGACGTGAGTAGAGTAGTTCCAGCAACGATCGCACTTTTCCCCGTCTGCTTTGACTACACCAATCGCCAACTCTGGAGACTGATAACTGTACGGCAATTCCTGAATCGCTGCATTCGATTCTACCAGTTCCACTTCCGAAGTAATGAACAAATACCGCAGTTCGTCTACACCGTTGCCGGTCATTGTAGAATCGTGCCCTGCAGCTATGGAAGCAGGAATTTCAGGTTTGGGTTCGATCGAAACTAATTCTGCTTCCGGGATTTGGGGTGTTTCTACAAACACTTTTTCGGCTGGGGCTGTTTGTGCGATCGCCTGTGTTTCTACAAGCACAAGCGCTGCATCTAATGCCGGTGCGAGGACGATCGCCTTTGTTTCTGCAAGTACAAGCGCTGTACTCCGGCCCACCACATCTGCTGTCAGGAAATCAATTTGTTCTGCAATTTTTTGACGGTTGGCGGCAAACAACAAGTGACGGAAAGCAAACCAGATTGTAAATAAGATGCCGATGACTTCAAAGAGGCCTCCCAACACCGGAATCTGATTCATCGTATCCAAAATCGCCAGCGTTACTCTACCCGTTACTAACACAGAGGCTAACAGCCCAAGTGTTACCAAAACTTTTTGGTATTCTGTGAAAAAGTTGCCCGCGTATTCAGGCAAATTAGCCACAAACTGGGCGCTTCGATCTAACATTTGCTGCCAATCTGAAGCCGACGGTTCAGGGGCGGAATACTGTATGATCTCAGAAGCTCGATCGCCCTTTTCTGCGATCGTTTCCGCCTCAACATAAATTGTCTTTTCTGTCAACACTTTGGCAACTTTTGCCGCTTGTTCTTCCTGTCGATCTTGTGCTGCTTTTGCTTTCTCCTCTGTGGCTAACTCTATTACTGCATTTTGCGATCGCACATAATCCACCAATTCTTCACTGCTGGGATTCAAAGCTTGCAATTGCTCTCTTTTCTCAACATCGGGAACGTACAATAAAACCTTAGCTTCCAAAGAAGAACCGATCGCCTTTTCAATCCTCGCTTGTTCCAAAACCTTGTTAACTTCGCCGCGCACTTGCCGCAAATACTGCCAGCGAGTAGCCAATTCTGGATTGTGCCATGAAGCATCAATTTGCGCCCAGCCGGCTTCAAATACTGACTTGTACGGAGTCGGATAGGGAAGGTACTGCCAAATATCCTCCGCCATGTGACACAACACAGGTGCGATCGCCCTTGCTAAATTCTCCACAGCAATGGCAATCACCGTCTGACAACTGCGGCGGCGACGGGTATCTGTCGCGCTGATGTAAAGTCGGTCTTTGGCAATATCCAAGTAAAAATTCGACAAATCCACCGTGCAGAAATTCTGCACAGTTTGGAAAAATCGGGAAAATTGGAAGCTTTCAAAAGCATCTTGGACTTCCGCAAATACTTCGCCCATTCTGTGCAGCATATAGCGGTCGAGTTCCGGCAATTCCTCGTAAGCAACGGCATCTTTTGCCGGATCGAAGTCGTGCAAATTACCCAGCAAAAACTTAGCTGTATTGCGAATTTTGCGGTAAACATCCGATTGCTGTTTGAGAATGTTTTTGCCCAAAGGTACGTCTGCCGAGTAGTCTACCGAAGACACCCACAACCGCAAAACATCGGCTCCATATTCATTAATTACGACTGCCGGATCGACGACATTTTTTTTAGATTTGCTCATTTTGTAGCCTTTTTCATCCAGCACAAAACCGTGAGTCAAAACTGTTTTGTAAGGAGCGACGCCGTTAGTTGCTACGCTGGTGAGCAAGCTGGATTGAAACCAACCGCGATGTTGGTCTGAACCTTCCAAATAGATATCAGCAGGATAGTTTAATTCCGATCGACCTTGTGCAACTGCGGCCCAGGAAGAACCCGAGTCAAACCATACATCCATCGTGTCTGTACCCTTGCGGTAAGTGCGGCCGTTGTTGCGGTAAGATTCTGGCAGTAATTCTTTGATCGACAATTCCCACCAAGCATCGGAACCTTTGTCGGCAATAATTGCTTGTACGTGCGCGATGCTTTCTTCATTCAGCAGCGGTTCGTTAGTTTCTTCGTCGTAGAATACGGGAATGGGAACGCCCCAAGTCCGCTGGCGAGAAATACACCAATCCGATCGATCGCTAACCATTGCCGTGATTCTATTTTCCCCTTGGGCGGGAATCCAATTCACATCGGCGATCGCTTTTAGGGCTTCATCTCGGAACCCTTCAACGGAGGCAAACCACTGTTCCGTCGCCCGAAAAATGGTCGGCTTTCCGGTGCGCCAATCGTAAGGATAAGAGTGAGCGTAACTTTCCTCTTTAATCAAACAATTTGCTTCGGCAAGGGCATCAATCACTGCGGCATTGCCATTTCCGAGGACATTTAAACCTACAAACTGTCCGGCTTCTGCGGTGAAATTTCCGTTTTCGTCTACGGGCGTTAAAACTGGCAAACCGCAGCGTTTTCCGACGATAAAGTCTTCTTGTCCGTGGCCTGGTGCGGTGTGCACCAATCCGGTTCCTGAATCGGCGGTAATGTAGTCACCGCCGGCAACGATCGGACTTTCGCGATCGAACAGCGGGTGTTTGTAGCTGCTGCCTTCTAATTCTTTACCTGGGAAGGTGGCAAGTATTTTTAATTCAGTGTTAAAAGTTGCCGACAGTCGATCGACCGCATCGACAGCTACTAACATGAATTGTTGGGCGATGTGGGAATTTGTCGGCGGTTCCACCACCGCGTAAGTAAGTTCGGGATTGACTGCGATCGCCAAGTTGGCCGGAATTGTCCAGGGAGTAGTCGTCCAAATCGCCGCCCAGAGGCTCGGCATATAGCGCTTGAGCTTCGTTTGCAGGGATTTTGACAATTTTCTGACGTGGAAGCCGACGTAGATGCTGCGCGACGTGTGGCCTTCGGGATATTCCAATTCCGCTTCAGCGAGGGCGGTTTTCGAGCTCGGACTCCAGTGAACCGGTTTGAAGCCGCGGAAGATGTAGCCTTTGAGAACCATTTGACCGAAAACGCCGATTTGAGCGGCTTCGTATTCGGGTTTCATGGTTAAATACGGGTGTTCCCAGTCGCCCCAAACGCCGTAGCGCTGGAAGGATTCGCGCTGCTGTTCCATTGTTTGCTTGGCGAAGGCGGCGGCTTTGCGGCGGAGTTCGATCGGGGTAAGATTGAGCCGATCGTCCGATTTCATGTTCTTCAAGACTTCAAGTTCGATCGGCAATCCATGACAATCCCAACCGGGCACGTAGCGGACTTTTTTGCCGCGCAGCATTTGGTAGCGGTTGATAAAGTCTTTAAGGATTTTGTTGAGGGCGTGGCCGATGTGGAGTTGGCCGTTGGCGTAGGGGGGCCCGTCGTGCAGGATGAACAAATCGCCCGGGTTATTGTGGGAGAGGCGATCGTAGATTTCTTGATCTGCCCAAAATTGTTGCAATTCAGGTTCCCGTTTGACGGCGTTGGCGCGCATATCAAACTTGGTTTTGGGCAGGTTTACCGTGTCTTTGTAAGATTTAGCTTCCATTTTTGAGAAACGTTTTCTGTAGTTAGTTGTTAGTAGTTAGCGGTTTGTTGAGAGATGATATCTAGTCGAGTTAAATAATCATAATTACTTTGTAATGAGGACTTTAGTCCTCTCTCGTCCTTGAAGAGCTGACAACCAGATATTCCAGTATAAGCGATCGACCGCACATTCGATCGAACCAAATCCGTAGAGAACTCTCTCTTCTCTTCCTCTGCGGACTCTGCGGCCTCTGCGGTTAAATCATTCCGGTCGAACCATAAACGATATCACAAATCGACCTTGGGCTATTCGGTTAGCCAACTGAACATTTCACCGACGGTGAGATTGAAGGATTCGGCAAAGGGTGGAACGGGGATGCGATCGCCCGGTTGTTCAAAAACTGCTATGGTGCGATCGGCGAAATAGACAAATACCAGTTCTTCTTCCGGGTCAATCAACCAGCCCATCTGGGTTCCGTGGCCGAGACTGTGGAGAATGTTGCGGACGACTTTAGTTTGACTTTGGTCTGGGGAAAGAATTTCGATTGTCCAGTCGGGGGCGATGGCGAAAGTGTTGGCTACTTCGCCGTTTTCGTCGCGGGGAATGCGTTCCCAGGTAAAGACTGCAAGATCGGGTACAGTCGATCGACCGCCAAAGGTACAGCGCAATTCTGGATAGGCGCGGGCGATGCGTTGGGGTTTGAGTACCCGGTTGATGTCAGCACCCAAATCGCTTTGAATTGTGCTGTGTTTTCCTTGGGGCATAGGTTTCTGGATAATTTGACCATCGATGAATTCGCTGGCGGGTTTGGTTTCCGACAGTTGGAGAAATTCATCGAGACTCAAAGGTTTAGAAGCGGTTTGAACCATTATTGTTATTTGATTTAAGTTTAATTTGTATTAGTTAAGCGATCGGGCATTTAATTTATACTCACATCTCTCAAGAACAGGCAAGATGCCTGTTCCACAAAGAGTAAATTTGCTTGTGGGGTGGATTTCTTCAAACTCTTGTGGGGTGGGCATCTTGCCCGCCCAAAAGCTTAAATTTTAAGGTTCAACCACTTATTAGCCGCCATTCCGGTTATAGAAATACTCCCAACCCGCGACTAACGGCATTTCCCATGCGATCGCACAATGACGCGGCCGGCACTCCCTGTCCTTCCTGTTCCCATTTTTCCACGAGTTGGCGACCCAGGGGCGTGAGGCGAAAACTGTCGGTAATCCCTTGTCCGTCTACTTCCCGTCGCAACACGCCGACTTGAATCAGCCAGAGTAGGGAGTTTTCGGCTACGAGTTCGGATACGGGCGATCGGGTGTAGCCACTTTCAACACCGGAATTTGAGGCGATCGCACTTAGGAAAACACTGTTATCGCGGATGGTCTTGAAGAAGTGTAATTGAAATGGGCTGCACCGGATCGCGCGATCGGCTCTTTTGACGGTGCGGCTGGGATAACTAATAGATTTAAACGCTTCGGATGGGATAAAAGTCATTGAGAGAACTTTTGAACAGGTACTATATTTTTAATTGTTACAGATTTATAGTCAAACTGGAGTTGTGAAAAGCATACCAAGTTCAGAGGAAGTAGACTAGGCTTATCGAACTTAGAAATAAAGAAAGATTATGCCTTTACCAAAAGTGCCTAAAAAATTATTGCCCAAGTTAACCTCAGTTTTCTTATTGTTATACGTGGCGGCGACACTGCCGTGGTTTACCAATCGTCTCACCTCCTTTGCTTATATTGTTCAAGCGATTGTGCAGAGTGACCAAAAGGCAGAAAATGAAGCCACACAGAGTATCAGACAAGCTATTCAACATAATTCTTGGGATGCGACTCTTTACGCGATGCTCGGAAGTCAGTTGAGTAGTCAAGATAAAGTTGAGGAGGCGATCGCAGCTTACCGCCAAGCTATCCGACTTTACCCCGAATATGACCTTGTTTATCGACTTTTAGGTGAAGCGCTGATTAAGCAGGGGAAACCAGATGAAGCGATCGCAACTTACC
This sequence comes from Microcoleus sp. AT3-D2, assembly GCF_036705715.1. Lineage (NCBI taxonomy): Bacteria > Bacillati > Cyanobacteriota > Cyanophyceae > Oscillatoriales > Microcoleaceae > Microcoleus > Microcoleus sp. AT3-D2. The sequence continues at coordinate 6,748 of NZ_JAUBVE010000059.1, forward strand.
GCCAAGCAATCAAAGTTAACCCTCAGTGGACTTGGGCTTACAACGAACTCGGCAATAGGCTCTATTATAAGTGGAAATTCGATGAAGCGATCGCAGTTTATCGCCAAGCCATCCAAATAAATCCCAATTATGGCGAAGCTTATAACAATCTGGGTAATACGCTGTCCTACCAAGGCAAACCAAAGGAGGCGATCGCAGCTTACCGCCAAGCCATCCAAATAAATCCCAATTATGGCGAAGCTTACAGCAGTTTAGGTTGGGCTTTACAGCAACAGGGGAGATTAGATGAGGCGATCGCAGCTTACCACCAAGCCATCCAGATATATCCCAATTATGCCGAAGCTTATAACAATCTCGGTAATGCGCTGTTCAACCAAAGTAAACCAAAGGAAGCGATCGCAGCGTACCGCCAAGCCATCCAAATAGAGCCAAATTATGCCGTTGCTTACAACTATTTAGCTTGGACTTTACAGCAACAAGGGAAGTTTGAGGAGGCACTTGAGGTCTATAAAAAAGCAAGTGCATTACCCCAAAACTATAGGAACGTTAATTTATTCCTCCAAGAGACAGAACGGCTTTTAACCATGCAGAAAAATCCGCAATTGTTGGCCAGTCCAGAGCGATTGCCCAGTTTAAAAAATGAACCTTTAGTTTTATTGAAGCGGTCTGTTGTCCGAGTTTTTCTTAAGCGGTCTTGCCAGTTATATTCTGGTACTGGCTGGGTGGTAAAACGGCAGGGAAACAAAGCTTGGGTTGTTACCAACCGCCATGTAGCAACCGCTGAAAAAAATACCCCCCAGAGCGATCTAAAAATTGAAGTTGAATTTTACAGTGAACCGCATTCGGGTGAAGTCCGCAAGCGGAAACCCGCTAAGATTGCTAAAATTACTGCTGCCTCTGACAAGCTGGATTTAGCTTTACTGGAAGTCACCGACATTCCAAAGGATATTCAGCCTTTAGCCAGATCCTCAACGCCTGTTGCCCTCAATGCACCTATCCGCATTATTGGATATCCCTACACCACCGATTATTCGACAGTTGCAACAGGAGAAGTTATCAACCAGACTGACGAAGAGTTACGAATGTCTGCAATTTCAGCTCCCGGCAATTCTGGGAGTCCCGTATTAGACCAGCAAAATCGCGTTGTGGGCGTTGTGTGGGGTTCTAGTTCTACCATTCAAATACAGAATCAACAGTTGGAGCGTTCTGGTTCTAGTTCTGGCTCGGCTCTTGCTTTTCCTATCCAATCAGTTACAAGACAACTGAAAGATTGGGGTATTGATTAGGCAATTGCTGTACAGTAAAATTGCTAATTCAATCGCTGAATAATCAAGACCGACTTAACTAATCATCCCCTCAATTTCTGGATCTGTAAACCCAAATTGTCTAAAAATCCGCAACACATAAGCTGGTGACATTTCCCAGTTCAGGAGTTGTGGTGACATCAATTCCACGTCTTCGCAATCCATTCCCTATGGCAAGAGTTATATTTTCGTCAAGATGAAATTTTATCTTAGCCATGCGGGCGATTTTTTAATTTTTCTTGCAATAGCGATGGGTTTTGAACTTTCAATTGGCGAGCAAATTCTGCATGTGCTTCGATTGCAGAGCGAATTTCATCTCGACGATCGTGATAATAGGCTAAAGCTGCATAAATATCAGATAAAGTAATACTCGGATAGTGATACAGAATTTCGTCGGGTGACATTCCCATTTGTTCGTGCCAAATAACTATATCCTGAACTCGGATGCGATGTCCGGCGATACGGGGTTTTCCCCCACAGATTCCTGGGGTGATTTCGATATGTTCTTTAATGACGGCGATCGACATGGTAGGGAATTAATATAGGATGTGTCTTCTATTTTATGACAGGTTAGAGGAGTTTGGCTGTAAAAGCCATTTTAGGCGATCGCTTTTTTGAGTGGCAAAGACGACTACTCCAAATGTTCAAATAGCCAACAAGGGACCATAGGCTAGAATCTTAAAAACAACCGACTGAAGTTTAATTAAATGTCATGAACAGGCTTTCCGGCCTGTTCCACAAAGAATAAATTTTCTTGTGGGGAGTAGGGTTGGGCTTCTAGCCCGCCCAAAATCAATTAAAATACATTTATAAATCCCAAGAAAAACAAAACTATGACATTACCAGTTGGGTGCGCCGCCCCTCAGTTTACCGCCAAAGACACCAACGGCAACACAGTCTCCCTGTCCCAATTTGCCGGTAAAACCGTAATCTTGTATTTCTACCCCAAAGATGACACCCCTGGCTGCACAAGACAAGCCCAAAGCTTCAAAGCAGCCCATGAGGAATACACTGGCAAAGATATAGTAGTTCTCGGTGTCAGTCGCGACAACGAAGAATCGCACCAAAAGTTCACAGAGAAATACGGTTTACCTTTCCAGCTATTAGCAGATGTCGATGGCACGATTACCAAAGCTTACGATGTCGAGAAAGGCGATTATGCCAAGCGCGTTACTTTCGTCATTGACGGCACCGGCAAAATTATTCAGGTTTATGAAGGGGAAACCATGAAAGTTGACACTCATGCTCAAGATATTCTCGTCACCATAGTTTAGTCGAAGTTTAGCCGATCGCACTAACCTTCCTGGATGCACCAAACGGCTAAAAACCCGGTTTCTTCCTAGATGCCTCGTTGCTATAGGCAATATTGTCGTAGGAACCGGGTTTTTTTCCTAAGTCCTGACTAAGCCCGTGATGGGTCAAGGGTACAGGGGGAAACAACCTACTCGAATTAAATTTCTTCCTTTAAAACTTCCACCACAAATCCCCTCAACCAGGCATATATTCGGTTAAGGTGCTTATGGTACGTCTAAAGTTAGATTTGTGGCGCAACTCCCGCCAATAATTAAAAACTTATACTGGAAAAGGCATTAACCGCCCGTAGGCTGAATCTAGGGGCGATTTTGTCCTGGTTCGAGTCATTGTGTTTGATAAAATCAGAAGTTATCCTTGCTTTAGCTGAATAACTAAGTAGGTAGAGGGATATATAATGACAAACAGCAACATTATTTTAAGTTACTTAGGCCCGCGAGAAATTGAGGTCAATAGAGCCACTGTCTTAGTTGGCACTTTTGACAAAAATCTAGTGGCAGCGATTTCAGCAGCAGAAGGCTCAAATGCGCTGAATGTGGGGATCAATCTCTCTAGAGGCTTTTGGAACATCAGTTTAGAAAAAGGATTCGATAGCGCAGGAACTCGCACACTGCAGGTGAGGGCAAGTGATAAGACCGGCAAAGTTCTCGGCCAACAAACAATTAATATCAAAGTTAATCCTGCTTCTGGGTCACCCGCTCAATTATTCACGTTAATTACTCTCACAGATACCAAATTCAAAGCCGGAACACTGCCCGCCAGCAATCTCAACGAGCTGCAAAAAGCGGACATACCAGCAGGGAAAATTTATCAAATTAGAGACTACCAGTTAGAAGACGGTCACCTGAATGTTCAACTAAATAATCCAATTCCTCCGGTGGGAACCTCTGGTTTTTTCTACGAAAAACACGTACTTATAACCAAAGGCGCAAAAATTCTCATATTCGATCGCGCCGAGTTGCCGACCCCGCCGCCTGGAATGCAGTTACTGTGGGTGATCAAAAAGACCTGGTTAAAGTTCACCCCCACAGATTCTGGAACTTTAGGACCCACTCAAAAATTACAATTTAACCCAGGAGAAACTTTCAATATTCTCGGCTACGCTTGCGTGGAAAACCATTTCCGAGTCGCTTTTGCTCAGGCAGTTCCTAACTTAGGAACTTCGGGATTTCTGTACTGGCAGCACGTCCAAATTTTGCGAGACGGCAGGGGAATTGAGTATGATAGAAATGCCGTTACGATGACAATCATCAAAACGACTGTGTTTAAAAAGCGGCCGATAAATGCCGCTAGCCTGCCACCCCAAGAAAAAATTACCTTGCCGGCGGGAATGATTTACGGAATTGCCGGATTCTCGATCGAACAAAGCCACATTAAAGTCTCGCTGACCGAGAATTTGCCGCAATTTGGCAATACGGGTTTCATTTATCCCGATTTTGTGCAATTCAATCGCGGTGGCAAATCTTTTAATCCCGCTGTGAATTTAAGTTATCAAGGGCCGTCAGAAGTTTTAGTAAATCAGCCGATCGTCCTTCGGGGTACTTTTGACCGAGAAAAAACAGCAAAAATTGAGGTGATAGCTGAGGATAAATTTCCCCTAAGCGTCACGCTAAACCAAGAGGCCAGCACTTGGCAAGTTAATTTGTCTAAAGGATTTAGCGTAGCGGGAGCTCGGTGGCTCAGGTTGCGGGCAACTGACAGCAAAGGCAACGTTACTGGCAGCCAAATAATTTACATTGCCGTAACTTCCGATCCGCTAACTGTCGGACGAGGTTTGACCTTAAAGATAGTTTCTGACACTTTGTTTAAGGTAGCTCCCCTTGATTCTTCCCGGCTCAACAATCAGCAAAAAGTTTTTGTCAAAGCAGGCCAGACTTTGACGGTTAGCAAATACGGATTTATTGACGGGCATCTCAAGGTGGTTGTGGATTCAGCAATTTCGCCGATCGGCACTTTTGGCTATTTTTATGAACCCGACGTTCAGTTGGCCAAAGGTACTCAAATCCTAAGATTTAACCTGGCTGACGTACCGAATAGCAACGTCAGCGCTCAACTGTTGGTAACTCAAACAACTCAGATTAAAGCTAAACCCGAAGATTCATCGAAACTGCCTGCCGATCAAATTGCTGATCTACTTTTAGGCACTACCTATGCCATTACTGGTTATGCCTGCATTTTGGGGCATTTCCGAGTAACTCTCGCCGAATCTATTCCCGGTTTCGGCAATATCGGATTTATTTATTGGCAGGACGTTAAAATTAAAAAAGACGGCAAAGAAGTTCCCTTTGACCCCGATGCTTTGACGATGACAATCCTGCAAACAACTGTGTTTAAAAAACGGCCGGTAGATTCTGCTAGCCTGAGCAGTACCGAGAAAACTACGTTGCCTTTAGGTCGAGTTTACGGCGTGAACAGCTACGGTGCGGAAGGATCTCACCTGAAAGTTTCCCTGACTGAAGAACTGCCAAATTTTGGCAATACAGGTTATGTTTTTCCTAGTTTTGTTCAGTTCAAGCGCGGAGATAAAATTTTCGATCCGGTTCCGAACAATGTGGAATTGAACGTGCCGTATTTTTCGCAGCGGGACAATCCGCGCTTTGACTGGTCTACTTGCAACGTAACTGCGATCGCAATGGTGCTTTATTATTACGGCCTTCGTTCTGAGTGGGGCGGACAGTTGGAGGATGAGTTGTTGCAGTGGTGTTTCGACTATGCCGGCCAGGGTTCTCAAACGGATCACAGCGTGCTTTCGGCACTGATTCAGGCCTACGGGTTTAAGACGAGTTTTAGTACGACTCGCACGTGGGCCCAGGTGCGATCGGAATTGCTGAATCGGCGGCCAGTAGTTTTAGCAGGAGATTTTACTGCGGCCGGTCACATTCTTACTGTAATTGGCTACAATTCTCAAGGTTATATAGTGCAAGATCCTTGGGGAAATGCACTCACTGGTTACAGCGATACTGAGGGGAGAAAGTTGATGTATCCCTACAGTTACGTCAATCAAGTTGCTGGGCCAGATGGGAATGTTTGGGCGCATTTTATCTATCCATAAGCTTTTTAGGTGCGATCGAGATTGCGACAGTCGATCCGGCTAGGGTTGGCAGTGCATTTGTGTGAATTTAAGACTGAAACCCTCTAGATATATCGTTTGGACCGAAGTCTCGATCGCCCGCAAGATTACTTAATAATTTTAACTATTTTCATTGCGTTACGCCTTGTCCCATCTGCACAAAAACCTAATTATGGGAGAGGTCTAATCAAAAGTCGATGAGAAGTCGATGAGAACTCACTCAAGTTCTCAAATAGCCACCTGATTTAATAAAAATACGGTAGAAAGTGCGATCGACCCGATTTGCATATCCCCCCATTCTTTGTAGGGGCAATCCCCCTGCGGTTGCCCTCGTGGGCGGGGGGGAGGCACTCTTGGCACTCCCAAGGTCGATCGAGGGACTATTTATCAATACATCTTTATCAAATCTTTACAGATTTGTATGTAATCAAGCCTTATAGTTTGTACAACAAATTTTCACTCTTTTTTAAACCAGGAATAGGTGGTGTGATGCCAAACTTTAATTGTCAAGTTTCAGGAAGTGCGATCGCCTTTATCGATTCTCAAGTTGAAGATTATCAAAATTTGATTGCCGGAGTAACACCGGGTACGGAAGTAGTGGTTTTGGATGGGGACAGGGATGCGATCGACCAAATTACTCAAATTTTAGCTCTTCGCACCAATATAGACAGCATTCACATCATTTCTCACGGTGCTCCGGGCAGCTTGCAACTGGGCAAAACCAGATTGGGTTCTGAAAATCTGGAAACTTATTCCGAGAAATTGCAGCAATGGCGGAGTGCCTTAACTCTGGGTGCGGACATTCTGATTTACGGTTGCAATGTCGCATCAGATTCTCACGCTAGTCCGAAAGTCCGCCAGGGGTTTCAACCCGGCGGAACCGATGAGTACGCGATAAACGATCGACGGGCGATCGATGATGAATACGCGATTGATCGTGAAAACGCCATAATAGATCGAGAATACGCGATAAACGATCGACGCGCGATCGATAATCAATATGCGATCGATAATGAATGTGCGATCGATCGCAAACACAAAATAGACGGTTTCACCTTCATCCAGCGCATCGCCCAACTCACAAATACCAACGTTGCCGCCTCCAAAAACCTCACCGGCAGTGCAGCAAAAGGTGGCGACTGGGAACTAGAAGTAACAACCGGGAAAATTGCAGCCTCTTTAGCATTTCGGCCCGAAATTCTAGCAGCATACAGCCACGTCCTTGCAACCTTCAGTGAAGCCAGGAACTATACTGTACCAAATGCTGGAGACATTGATACGGGCGACCTTAACGGTGACGGTTTCCTCGACTTAGTAGTGACAGGTAAGCAGGATCGCTTCTTCCCAAGAGATATTTCCATATTGTTGGGGACGGGCACTACGGGCAGCTTTGGTACTCCTATCAGCTTACTTAAGCCAGCAGGTAAGGAGAATCCCACTGGCGTTGGAGTGGGCGACTTTAATGGAGACGGCAAACTCGATTTAGCTGTAGCGAATCGTCAGGATTCACAAGGTAACGGCAATTTCGTTTCCATCCGGTTGGGGACAGGTACTGGCACTTTTGGCGATCCTACCAACTTTGGTGAAAATATAGATCATAAGTCGATCGTAGCCGGTGACTTTAATGGAGATGGCAAGTTAGATTTAGCCACAACTCCTGACCTCGATAACTTCATTTCAATACTTTTGGGAGACGGTACTGGTAGCTTTGGCACTGCCGTTAAGATTAATACACAAACACGCAAGTTTACTCTTGACACAGCCGACTTTAACGGCGACGGCAAACTTGATTTAGTCACGTCGAACCGTTCAGAGACTGATAACATCTCCGTTTTCTTAGGAGATGGTCAAGGCAACTTTAACTCCCCCGTTAACCTTACTGCCCCCGGAACTGAGTTTCGCACTGTCGTCACAGGCGACTTTAATGGCGACGGCAAACTCGATATCGCGGCCAATAACGACAGCTTTAAATCTGTCTCAGTCTTCTTGGGAGATGGTACGGGTAATTTTGATACTGCTAACAACTTTAGTGTCAGACGTTCTCTAGCTTTTGGTCCCGAATCTGTGGTTGCAGGGGATTTTAGTGGCGATGGCAAAGTCGATTTAGCCACGCCTAGCCACACCATTCGGGAACTTTCAGTCTTGTCAGGAGATGGTACGGGTAAATTTGGTACTCTCAGCAACTTTACGCTCCCGTATGCCCCGAATACTGATGGTTATATTGCTTTTGCGGTTGCGAGAGATTTTAATGCTGACGGCAAGTTGGATATAGCTACGGCTTCCGGTCAAAATGTCTCGGTTCTGCTGAATACATCGAATACAGTTAATTTCGGTGCGGTCAGTTACAGCGGTGTGGAAGGAACAACAGACACAGTAGTTAATATTCCCGTCAACATCACCGGTGGCACTCCCTTAAACGATGTAGTTGTGCCAATTCTCCTCGATCCCAGCAGCACAGCCACCGAAAATTCAGACTACAACTTTTCCCCTACTTCGATTACCTTCCCCGCAGGTGCAACAGGTGACGAACTCACCAAGAATATTGCAGTTACTATCAAGCCTGACAATCTCTCTGAAAACCCCGAAACTGTAATTTTCAACTTGGGTACAATTACAGGTGCGATTGCAGGTTCCACAAAAACAACAACTCTAACTATTTCAGACCAGGTTTCTGTTGCTTATGCCATTGCCACCGATACTGCCAGCATTGACGAAGGTAATAGCGGCAAAAAACCTCTAACTTTCACTGTGACTCGCAGCAACGTCACTAACGGGGCAAGTAGCGTCAAATATGCGATCGCAGGAACAGCTACCAACGGCAGCGATTATAACAATATCGGCGGCACTTCTGGGGCAACAACTGCTACTGGCACGATTAATTTTGTGACGGGTGAAACATCAAAAACCATCACTCTGGATGTGTTAGGCGACACCACGGTTGAACCCGATGAAACTATTACCGTCACCCTGTCCGATCCCACAGGCGTCGCAGCGGTAACACCGATAATTACCGCTGATACCGCTACCACAACTATTATTAACTACACTGCACCGACGCCGACACCAACGCCGACACCAGAACCACCGACACCGACACCAACGCCCACACCGGAACCACCAACGCCGACACCAGAACCACCGACACCGACACCAACGCCCACACCAGAACCACCAACGCCGACACCAGAACCACCAACGCCGACACCAACGCCCACACCAGAACCACCGACACCGACACCAACGCCAACGCCCACACCGCCGACACCGACACCAACGCCCACACCAGAACCACCGACACCGACACCAGCGCCCACACCGACGCCCACACCGCCAACGCCCACACCGCCGACGCCAACACCAACGCCCACACCAGAACCACCGACACCGACACCGCCGACGCCAACACCAACGCCCACACCGCCGACGCCAACACCGACGCCAGCGCCAACGCCATCGGAAACTCCGACGCCATCGGAAACTCCGACGCCGACGCCGACACCGACGCCAACTCCCACACCATCGGCAACTCCGACGCCGACGCCGACACCGACGCCAACTCCCACACCATCGGCAACTCCGACTTCACCAACTCCCACACCATCGGCAACTCCGACGCCAACGCCACTGGAAACGCCGACACCAACTTCAACTGAGAGTGATTGCATTTGCAATACTATTCAGTATCCAAATTTGGATGTACCTAATCAAGCTGAAAATATTATCACCAGCAATGGCAGCGGTGAAATCCAGTTTGGTACGCCGGACAATGACGCTTTTTACGGCAGTTCTAGTCCGAACATATTCGATGCGGGTTTCGGCAATGACAACTTATACGGGGGCGAAAACAACGATACTTTTTACGGCAACAAACAAAATGATTTTGTTAGCGGCGATCGGGGAAATGATATCCTGTTTGGTGGCAAACACAATGATATCCTTTTGGGCGGTGAAGGTGAAGATATCATTTTCGGCGATCGCGGCAACGATTCGATAAATGGTCAGGAAGACAACGACTTACTTTTTGGCAATGTCGGTGCTGATTTTATCGACGGCGATAAAGGAAATGATATCGGATTTGGGGGTAAGGGAAATGATATTATCTTTGGCAATGAAGGTGAGGATAGTCTTTATGGTAACTTCGGAGATGATAGTATCTGCGGAGGTGATGGCAATGATTTCTTAAGCGGAAATCAAAATAACGATCTGCTAGATGGATGCCTTGGGAATGACACTCTTTATGGTGGCAATGGTAACGATACATTGCTGGGAGGTAGCGGTGATGATGTTTTGTTTGCCGATCGCGGTGATGACAGTTTGAATGGCGGTGATGGCACCGATCTTCTACTGGGTGGTAACGGTGATGATTGGCTGACTGGCGGTTTGGGAAGTGATGTTTTGTCAGGAGGTGCTGGCAACGATAGATTCTTGCTTTCCACCAATTCTGGCATCGATACTATCTTGGATTTTGAGGATGGCAAAGATTTGCTAATACTCGCCAACAATCTCACTTTCTCCCAACTGTCAATTACTCAAGAAAACAGTGCAACTTTCATCCGTTTGTCAGCAAGTGGTCAGATTTTAGCTTCTCTGAATGGAGTGTCTGCCAGCCAGATTAATGCTGCCAATTTCAATCTAGCTTAGAGGAGTAGTAGATACAGCAGATTGCAGTTTATGAAGTGGAGGACACGGCAATGCCGTGTCCCTACGGGGATCGATCTAAAATCCATTTTAGCTAATCTTGCGCTGAATTTTGCGTTTTGCTGCGCCAATACCTAGAATCCCAAATCCGGCTAAAGTACCGAAGATAGTAGCAGGTTCTGGTACTGGTTCAGCAGAGCCTTGTTCAAAAGAGCCTTTAATGGCGATCGCATCGTTAGCGCACTCGGCAAAAAAGTTAGCAATATAGTTCCCCGAAGGCATTGAGGATTTATTGAAACTGAATCCGATTGTTTGAGAACCTACGGCATTAAACTGAGCAAAATCAAGACCGAGGGCGCTCAAAGTTGCTGGCGTTAAAAAATTAATTTCTCCTACTTTTGTACCCGTAGCTATTGAGTTGAGAATAGGCGAGTTTCCTGTTAGTTCAAAATAGGGGTCTGTGGCAGCTAAATCGCCCATTGATGGGGTTCCGCCTTGAGATGCAACTACCGTATTGTATAGGTTTAAATTGCTAAAGCCAGAGTTAGTTTGGGTGACGTTTTTCGCTGTAACATTTCTGTAAACGCCTGTTGTCGCCACGCCGGAGTCATTTTCGGTGGCAAAGCGGATACCAAACAAGCTGCCGTTTGCGTTAGCTGTATTGAAATTTTGACCGGAAAAATTGAAGAATAAATCGCCGTAGTTGATGTTGCCTCTGTCAGCTAGTGGGTCGGCATATCCTGCTAAACTTAGATTGGAGTTGATGGCGAGGAAAGCTGTATCTGATGTTTGTTTGATGGCGATGCCGTAAAATTCAAATTCCCCGCCGCCGATTTGGGGCCCTGTCACGCCGTCGTTGAAGGAATCGATCGCATAATTCCAGCCGTTAGATAGCGTTGCTGCTGTAGCTTTTTGTTGCTGTAGTGTGAAAAGGACACAGAAAATAGCCACTGAGTAAGTCCAGTGGATGCTGTTTTTAGCAATGGATTTCATAAAATGCTCCCTGGGAATCATTGTTAAATTGTCAAGTCTGCTCGCTCGACTGTTTTTAATTTTCAGTCAATCATATATTTCGGCTGAAAATATTAAAATATTGCTATAAATTTGGTCGGGCGATCGCATTATATCAACTATATTGGTTAAAAAACTAACCAATCGCAGTAACTAAATACAGGATTTATGCAGGCACAGTATAAAGTATGGCTGTATACGTCTTGTATAGGTGCAAATAAACTGACTACCGGGTTTAGGCGGTTGAGTCCAGCCATAAACTGTCTGCGAGCCAATGTCCAGGCTTGACGGGCCCTTACAAGATATTATTTTCCGGCCGATCGACTTAATTGATTTTTTATCAATTACCAATTAATTTTGAAAAAAGGGGCCGTGATGTTGTATATGCCGATGCCGGATTCTGTTAATATTCTGATTATTTGAGTAATAATTTTCATAAATTGTCTTTCATCCCCAGCCCTGTTCAATAACTATAATTACGTTGGTTGGGATGACTTCCTTCCTCAAACTCCTCAAATGCCGATCGCGCACAACAATTTTACTATCAGCGTTCAACCCAACAGGCTCTCAATTGGGCCTCAAAACTGTAAATCACCACTTTTTCTGTAAGTGCCGCCCAAAGCGAGAATTGGAGAATCAAAAAAAATCATACGGCAAGAGCGATCGCACGTTTTTAGAACACCGAAGAAACTTCCGGTTCTACATCCGCTGCAGGCATCGTGGGTCCCTTCTAACTCGGCCGATGGTTTCTGCACTCTTATGCGCTGCATAAATCAATCAAATTTTTAAATGCTGTTAATATATCGCCGACAGTTCGTTGACTATCTTGACTCTTCCCTTGATCACAGAACGCAGCAGGCGGTTGATCGAATGTCTGTATTCATCGTCGAGAGAGTCGTCCAAAACAGCGGCCATCAAGCCGTAGCGATCGGCTAAAGTCAAACAACCCGTATCCGTAACAGAGGCAAGCATTTCGGAAATAGCGCCGGGGATAAGTTGAACTAAAAGCATGAGACGTTCCCTGAATTCGATACTTAATATCATCTCTCGTTCTCCGAAAATTAATAGTGACGCTGGCATATCACACAATGTGATGTTTTGAGGCAAACTGTGTGACAGCGACCGTTCTAATGTTGTGACGATCTCGTTTTAAGTGTGCGATCGCACTCACAACATTAATCTTAGATATTCCAATTTCCCCCTCTTCCGTCCTAAATCTAAAGATTTAGAGAGATTTTTCGGTTTTGGGGGTGTCTTTACCCATTACCCATGTATAAAACGCATGAGCTCTATGCGAAATATTCATAAAACTCAATATTTTGTAAAAATAGCTACGAATATTTACAATCGTGGGCTTTACATTAGCTCATAACAAAGGTGCATCGAAACAGAGCGATCGACCGAATCATCGGTAGCAACTATAACCATAAATAGTTTGGCGACGTTCGAGCCAGCGCCCTGTCAAGCTCAAATGTACAGAATACCAACCATGCTTAAAAGAAATTCGATCTAGTAACTAAATATACAGTTTTAAATCCATACACTCACTAAGGTTAGCAGGAAACACACACTTTATGCTCCAAGTCAATACCTCCCCACACAAGCCAGCAGCGAGGGTAAACCGATGACCCAAACAGTAGAACCCAAAGCCCAAGCGAGCCTGAACAAGTTTGAAAAACTCAAAGCCGAAAAAGATGGCTTAGCATTAACAGCCGAACTCGACCACTTCGCCGAGATCGGCTGGGAAGCAATGGACGAAATCGATCGCGAGCACCGCCTCAAATGGCTCGGCATCTTCTTTCGGCCAGTAACCCCCGGCAAATTCATGATGCGGCTGCGCTTGCCCAACGGCATCATTACTAGCAATCAAACCAGAACGCTAGCAGAAATCGTCCAGCGCTACGGCGACGACGGCAGCGCCGACATCACCACCAGACAAAACCTGCAATTGCGCGGAATTCGCATCGAAGACGTACCCGACATCTTCCGCCGCCTCAAAGAAGCGGGCATGACCAGCATCCAGTCTGGCATGGACAACGTGCGTAACATCACGGGTTCCCCAGTCGCTGGCCTGGACGCCGACGAACTGATTGATACGCGGGAACTGGCGAACGAAGTCCAAGACATGATTACGAATAGCGGCGAAGGCAACCCCGCGTTTTCCAATTTGCCGAGAAAGTTTAATATTGCGATCGCAGGCTGCCGCGACAACTCAGTCCACGCAGAAATCAACGACATCGCCTTCGTACCCGCTTACAAAGACGGCAACATCGGCTTTAACGTTTTAGTCGGCGGTTTCTTCTCCGCCAAACGCTGCGAAGCTGCAATTCCTCTCAACGCATGGGCAAGTCCCAGCGACGTTGTAGATTTGTGCAAAGCAATTTTAACTGTGTTTCGCGATCAAGGCCCGAGAGCAAACCGCCAAAAATCGCGGCTGATGTGGCTGATTGACGAACTAGGAATCGAACAATTCCGAGCCGCAGTCGAACAAGAATTAGGGCGCACTTTGCCCGCCGCCGCGCCCAAAGATGAAATCACCTCGGACAAACGCGACCACATCGGCATCTACCCCCAAAAACAATCAGGGCTCAACTATGTAGGGCTGCACGTTCCAGTCGGACGGCTGCAGGCATCGGATTTGTTCGATTTGGCCAGAATCGCCGAGGTTTACGGCAGCGGCGAGCTCAGGCTCACTGTGGAAGAAAATGTCATTATTCCCAACGTTCCCGACTCGCGGATTGAATCGCTGGTAAAAGAACCGCTGTTGCAGCGTTTTTCCATCAACCCCGCACCCCTGATGCGAGCATTGGTTTCCTGCACCGGCTCGAAGTTTTGCAACTTCGCCCTCATCGAAACCAAAAGCCGCGCCGTGGCAATGATTGAGGAACTCGAAGCCGAACTCTCAGTTCCCAAACCGATCAGAATTCACTGGACGGGTTGCCCCAATTCCTGCGCTCAACCCCAAGTAGCAGACATCGGTTTGATGGGAACAAAAGTTCGCAAGAACGGCAAAACCCTCGAAGGTGTAGACATTTACATGGGAGGCACAGTGGGCAAAGACGCTCATTTGGGTACTTGTGTCCAAAAAGGCATCCCTTGCGAAGACCTCAAACCAGTGCTGCGCCAACTTTTAGTCGATAACTTCGGGGCCCTTCCCAATCAATCTCAAGAAAATGTAGCTTCCCTCAACCGGCAACTGCAATTGACGGTTGAGGAGGGCGAAACGGCAGTCCCGGCAGCCAAACCTCAGACATCTACTGTCATTTTCGCTCGATCGGGCAAAGAAGTTGCTTGCAGCGAAGATGAGTTCATTCTCGATGTTGCCGAACGGGCCGGAGTCGAACTTGACAGCAATTGCCGGTCGGGAAGCTGTGGCACTTGCCAGCAAAAACTCCTAGAAGGCCAAACAGTCTACGACAGCCAACCCGACGCGGCTGCAGATTTAGAACCAGGGTTCATTTTAACTTGCAGCGCGCGGGCGATCGGCAAAGTGTCGATCGACGCCTAATCTCATAATGTGAGATGCGATGCCAAGGTCGCGAATCCATCTCACATCTCACATTTCCACGATCTCAAAGTACAACAACAATTCAAGACAAATGAGCAACCTTTCCAGAAGAAAATTCATCATCACCGCTGGAGCAACAGCAGCCGGCACCCTCCTAGCCCACGGTTGCAGTTCCGGCCCCACCACATCTAACGCCACTCCCGGTGGCGCATCACCCACCGCCGCCCCAGCAGTCAACATCAACCCCGCCGACGCCCCAGAAGTTACCGCAGCCAAACTCGGATTCATCGCCCTCACCGACGCAGCACCCTTAATCATCGCCCTAGAAAAAGGGTTATTTGCCAAGTACGGCATGAAAGACGTAGTTGTTGAGAAACAAGCATCTTGGCCAGTTACTCGCGACAACTTAGAACTCGGTTCCTCCGGCGGCGGCATTGATGGAGCCCACATTTTATCCCCGATGCCTTACCAAATGGCATTAGGCACAATTAACAAAGGCAATCAGCCAGTGCCCATGTACATTGTCGCCCGGTTAAATACTAACGGTCAAGGTATTTCCCTCAGCAAAAAATACCTAGATTTAAAAATAGGTACAGACTCCAAACCTTTGAAAGCAGCTCTCGGCAGTGAGAAAGTGCCTATGGCTATGACTTTTCCCGGAGGCACCCACGATTTGTGGATACGGTATTGGCTAGCAGCCGGCGGTATTAATCCAGATACAGATGTTTCCGTGATTCCCGTACCGCCGGCCCAGATGGTAGCGAACATGAAATCTGGCAGCATGGAAGCCTTTTGCGTCGGCGAACCTTGGAACGCCCAGCTAATTTCTCAAAAGGTAGGATACAGCGCCTTAATCACCGGAGAACTTTGGAAAAACCATCCAGAAAAAGCATTAACTTTAAGAGGAGATTGGGTTGACAAAAACCCCAAAGCTACTAAAGCCATTACAATGGCCGTACTGGAAGCCCAGCAGTGGTGCGACAAGCCAGAAAATCACGATGAGATGTGCCAAATCATCTCTCAAGATAGGTGGTTAAAAGTTCCATTCGCAGATATTATCAATCGCTCTAAAGGTCAAATTGATTACGGTACCGGTCGCGTTGAAGCTGCCAGCCCCCTAGCGATGAAATTCTGGGCTGACAATACTTCTTATCCCTACAAGAGTCACGATGCTTGGTTCATCGCTGAAAATATTCGCTGGGGTTATATCCCGGCAACTACCGACATCAAAGCAACGGTTGATAAAGTTAACCGCGAAGATATTTGGAAAGCAGCAGCGACAACACTTGGCGTTCCCGCTGCCGAAATTCCTGCTACGACTTCTCGCGGTATCGAAACATTCTTTGATGGTGTGAAGTTTGACCCAGAAAAACCAGAAGAATATCTGCAGGCTCTGGCAATCAAAAAAGCATAATTAGTTTGTTGAGTGTTGACAGTTGACAGTTGAGTGTTGACTGTTGACAAACTCCTAAAAGTGATGGTGTTGGGCGGAGTGAAACAGAGGGTTCGTTCCACGGACAAAATTTGTTGAACTCGGTTCAAAGTATCTACAAATAATCGATTATTCACAATACTGCAAGAACAAAAATGGCAACAAATCTCGCTGTTTCTAAAAGCAAAAATCCAGTAATGTTCGTTCTGGATCAGGTTCAAAAAAACCGCCGAAAAATAATCCGCCCGCTGGTGGCTATCGCAGTTCTGCTCGTAATCTGGCAAATCCTCTGCAACAGTCCAGAGTCCAGCTTACCCGGCCCGATTAAAGTTGTCCAAGAAACCTGGACTTTGATTATCGATCCCTTCTTCGATAACGGCGGCATCGACAAAGGTTTATTTTGGCAACTTGCGGCTAGCTTGCAGCGGGTGGCGATCGGCTTTACTATGGCAGCAGTTCTCGGCATCAGTTTGGGAATATTGATCGGGACAAACACTTTAATGTACGATGCTTTAGACCCGCTGTTTCAAGTATTCAGAACTATCCCGCCCCTAGCTTGGCTGCCGATCGCCCTGGCTGTATTTCAACAGTTCAATCCCTTTGAAAGCATGGGGCTAAAAACCAACGAAGTGGCAGCACTTTTCGTAATCTTAGCTACAGCAATTTGGCCGATTATTATTAACACCACAGTAGGCGTTCAACAAATACCCCAAGACTACAGAAACGTCGCCCGCGTCTTGCGCCTCCCCAACCAAAAATACTTCTGGAAAATCCTGCTCCCCTCTTCAGTTCCTTACATCTTCACAGGCTTGAGAATTGGTATCGGTTTGTCTTGGCTGGCGATCGTAGCTGCGGAAATGTTAGTCGGCGGCGTCGGCATCGGTTTCTTCATCTGGGACGCTTACAACAGTTCTAGACTCAGCTCTGTGATTCTGGCAGTGCTTTATGTAGGGATTGTCGGCTTGCTTCTAGACAGATTAGTTGGTTTCATCGCTTCCAAAGTTGTTCCTGAAGAACAGAAATAGAATTTGGGCATAGGGCATAGGGCATAGGGCATAGCGAATGGGGAATGGGGAATGGTTGCCAACTACAAACTGCTAGAAATTAGTTGTAAATTCATGCCCAATGCCCAATGCCCCATGCCCAATTAATAATCAGCATCATACAAATTACAAACTAACCTAAAATAGCCATGTCAGTATTTGTTGAAGTAGACCACGTTGACCGCGTATTTAACTTGCCCAATGGAGAGCAATACATCGCTCTTAAAAATATAGAACTGAAAATTAAAAAGGGAGAATTCATCACCTTAATTGGGCACTCGGGCTGCGGCAAATCTACGCTGTTAAATATCATCGCCGGCCTCGACAAAGCAAGTCAGGGCGGGATTACTTTAGAAGGACGCGAAGTCCGCGATCCAGGCCCCGACAGAATGGTGGTGTTTCAAAATTACTCGCTGCTACCTTGGCTGACGGTGCGCGAAAATATTGCCCTAGCAGTAAATGAAATTTACAGCGGTAACTCGAAAGAAGATCGCGAGTTGGTGATCGAACACCACATTAAATTGGTCGGACTCGGACACGCCGCCGACAAACGCCCCAGCGAAATTTCTGGGGGGATGAAACAAAGAGTTGCGATCGCCCGCGCCCTGGCGATTCGCCCGAAATTGCTGCTGCTAGACGAACCCTTCGGCGCCCTCGATGCCTTAACTCGCGGCGGTTTGCAAGACCAGTTGATGAAAATTTGCGAAGAAAGCAAAGTCACCAGCGTGATGGTAACTCACGACGTGGACGAAGCTTTATTACTGAGCGATCGCATTGTGATGCTCACCAACGGCCCGGAAGCCCAAATCGGGCAAATCCTCGAAGTGAACATTCCCCGCCCCCGCAAGCGCATGGAAGTTGTCAACCATCCGAGTTACTACGCGCTGCGTAACGAAATGGTTTACTTCCTCAACCAGCAAAAGCGCGTCAAACAGCGCAGGGCCAAACAACAACCCGCTGTCATCGCCCGCAACGGCCTGGAAAAAATCAACCTCGACATCGGCTTTATTCCCCTCACCGACTGCGCGCCCTTAGTAGTAGCTAAAGAAAAAGGATTCTTCCAAGCCCACGGCTTGGAAGAAGTTACTCTCAGCCGCGAACCTAGCTGGAAAACGATCGCCCAAGGAGTCGCCGAAGGACGGCTGGACGCGGCGCAAATGGTCGCAGGAATGCCGATCGCCATGCTGTTGGGCATGGACGGTCAAGCCCCTGTGCCCGTCTGTAGCGCCATGACGCTCTCTCGCAACGGCAATTCGATTGTTTTCAACAAAGACCTTTACAAACAAGGCATTCGGACATTAGAGGATTTCAAAGCTGCGATCGCCAAGAGTCCCGATAAAGTTCACACCTTGGGCATGGTACACTCCGCCTCCATGCACAATCTGCTGTTCCGTTACTGGCTGGCTGCTGGCGGCATCGACCCCGACCTCGACGTGGGCTTGACCGTGATTCCGCCCCCGCAGATGGTATCGAATTTAAAAGCAGGCAACATTGACGGCTACTGCTCAGGCGACCCCTGGAACTCCCACGCAGTCAACAGCGGTACGGGTTTTGTCATGGCCCGTTCCCTCGATATTCTGCCCGGACACATCGAAAAAGTTCTCGGTGTTACCGAAGATTGGGCTCAGAAATATCCTCAAACCCACCTCGCCCTCGTCAAAGCGCTTTTGGAAGCCTGCGACTACTGCGACGACCGCCGCAACCGCGAAGAAGTCCTAGGTTTGATTAGCCAAGAACAATACATCGGCGCCGATCCGAAAGACATCCGTCCAGGGTTCATCGATCCGTACAACTCCGGTACGGAGGCAGAACCCGAAATGCTCTACAACTTCAACCAGTTCTATGTTGACAAAACCAATTTTCCAGACCGCCTAGAAATGGTGTGGGTGATGGCGCAGATGGCTCGCTGGGGACTGATCCCGTTCCCGAAAAACTGGGTGGAAGTGGTCGATCGAGTTTTGCGGCCCGATGTTTTCGGTCAAGCAGTGCGCGAATTGGGTTTGCCGGATATCGCCAGAGATCGCCGGACGATCGAGCTATTTGACGGCACTGTGTTTAATCTCGACGACCCGATCCACTATCTTCAAAATGTCAAAATCAAGCGTGGCGTCCGCATTGAAGAAATCTTAATTGAACAAATAGGCAGTCAGTGTTCCATCAAGCTGCTAGCATAGCCAGCAAATAGGAAGAGGGAATCAGGAGTAAGAAATCAGGAAACAAGACTCCACATTTCCCCCTTCCTAAATCCGTAATTTCAAATTATCAATCGAAAGCTGTCATGTCTAATTCTTCCACCCAAAATCCAAATCCTGAAAATATGCAAACTCTCAAAACCCCCCAAACAACCCAAATTCAAACGCAGAAGCCAGACTTTCTTACTATTAAAGACGTATCGAAAGTCTACGAAACTCCTAAAGGCCCTTACGTCGTTCTCGACGGTGTAAACCTGACTATTAATGAAGGCGAATTTATTTGTTTGATCGGTCACTCTGGCTGCGGCAAATCAACTTTGCTGAATATGATTGCGGGATTCAACGGGCCCACAAACGGAGAAGTAGCCCTGGAAGGTTCGCAGATTACTGAACCAGGACCCGATCGCATGGTGGTATTTCAAAACTACTCGCTGCTACCGTGGCTGACTGCTACTGAAAACATTCACCTCGGCGTTGAAAATGTTTACCCGGAAAAGTCCGCAGACGAACACAATACGATCGTCAAGGAACACTTGGAATTAGTGGGACTGACCGAAGCTTGTAACAAAAGACCGGGCCAATTGTCCGGGGGGATGAAACAGCGGGTGGCGATCGCCAGAGCTCTGGCAACTCGTCCTAAACTGTTGATTTTGGACGAACCTTTCGGAGCTCTAGACCCGATTACCCGCGAAGAGTTGCAGGAAGAATTGCTGAAAATTTGGCGGAAGGAAAAAATTACCGTCATTATGATTACTCACGATATTGATGAGGCTTTGTTTTTGGCCGATCGCATCGTGATGATGACCAACGGGCCTGCTGCTTCCATCGGCGAAGATATGCACGTTCCGTTCAGCCGTCCCCGCAACCGGGCGCGGATTATGGAAGACCCGAAATATTACGAACTTCGCAACTTTGCTTTGGAGTTTCTGTTTTCTCGCTACGCCCACCACGAAGAAGGTGAAGAAACGGACTCGGAGACAGAAGCCGTCGCGCTACCGATGCCATTACCTGCTAGCAAAAAGCCTGCGGTTGCTGACAGGCCTCTTGCACCTGCACCTTTTGTGCATCATACTGCGGAACCCCCAGAAGCCTCGTCGATCAAACGCGGCATCCTGGCAGTCTCGTGGTTCGTAGCAATGTTTACTTTAGCTGCCGTCAATATGTCTGTTGTTTCCAGCCAGCTAAAGCAAGCGAAACTAGCAGAAACTGCACCGCAGGCGCCGAATGCCGGGGCGGTTGTGAGTTCTCCCCCCAGCCCGCAAATCGCAGCAAGTTCGATCGCACCGAATCCTAGCCCTGCACCCATCGCTGCTGCAAGTCCTGCACCCATCGCTGCTGCTGCAAGTCCTGCGCCCATCGCTGCTGCTGCCACATCACAGATTTCTGACCAAGCCCAACTCGATGCGATCGGAAAGCAGTTGTATGCACAAATCGACCAAAAATGGAGAACAACTCCGACATTTACCGAAAGCTTGACTTATCGGGTCAAAGTAAAACAAAACGGCGATATCCTACAGTTCGATCCCACAAATAAAGCAGCTAAAGATTTCGTCAAAGAAACTCCTCTGCCGGTTTTGCAAACTCCTGCCGGTGCCGCAGCAGGCGCTGCTGAAAAAACTGCTGAATTCCAAGTAACTTTTAGCCCCAGCAACGGCGGCGTATTAGAAGTTAAAACAAAGAAATAGGCGACATAATACTCCCGGACTAAATCTCAGATTGGTATTAACAACCCGGTCAAAAGTAAGACCTGCGCGCTATTTGAGTCCTGCAAAAATTCTTCCTCGCTCCCCTAGGTGGGGGTGACAAGATTTAGGGCTGGAGTACCTCTGTTTAAGAGGGATTTAGGAGCCGCGATCCACTGAGTAAAAACCAGATGGCTCGCGAGTTTGAGTAAGATAGCGGTTTATTTTAAGTCAGGGTATTGTCCGTTGCTGTGAAGCATTTTTGCGGTAAGTTAGTAATGATTAAAACATTATTTGCAGGAGCCCTCAGTTCCGACTATAATGACGAATTACCAATTACCCATTAGCTTTCAAAAATTAGCATCTAAAATCACCAGATGGAAACTATAAAAACTCTTTGCCCATACTGCGGTGTAGGTTGCGGTCTAGAAGTTGTTCCCGACAAAAAACAAAGTTGGAAAGTGCGGGGCGATCGCAATCACCCATCAAGTCAGGGCATGGTTTGTATTAAGGGAGCAACCGTAGCAGAGTCCATTCGGAGCGATCGGCTACTGTATCCGATGATGCGAGATACTCTCGACCAACCGTTCCGCCGCGCTAGCTGGGACGAAGCTCTTGATGCAATTGTTAACCGAATCCAAACAATTCGCAGCACCAGCGGCCCCGATGCTTTGTGCGTTTACGGTTCGGGTCAATTCGCAACAGAAGATTATTATATTGCCCAGAAACTGATGAAAGGTTGTCTGGGTACTAATAATTTTGATGCGAATTCTCGCTTGTGTATGTCTTCAGCAGTCTCTGGATACGTTCAAAGCTTTGGCTCGGACGGGCCACCTTGCTGTTACGACGATTTAGAATTAACTGATTGCGCTTTTATTATCGGTAGCAATACAGCAGAATGCCATCCGATCGTATTCAATCGATTAGCAAAATACCACAAAAAAAATCCAAATGTCAAGATGATTGTGGTAGATCCAAGGCGGACTCCGACTGCGGAAGCGGCGGATTTGCACTTAGCAATTAAACCAGGTACGGATATAGATTTGCTTAACGGAATTGCATATTTGCTGTTACGCAGGCAAGCAATAGATTCTGAGTTTATTGAAGAATGCACGGCTAATTTTTCAGATTTTGCTGAGGTTATTAGCAGCTACACGCCGGAGTTTGTAGCCTCGCGCTGCGGCATTACTGTCAGCGAGTTAGAAATGGCGGCAAACTACTGGGAACAGTCGCAGCGCGTTTTGTCTCTGTGGTCGATGGGAATGAACCAGTCGTCGGAAGGTACGGCAAAGGTGCGATCGCTGATTAATTTGCACTTGATGACCGGTCAAATCGGCAAACCGGGATGCGGCCCGTTTTCCCTCACCGGCCAGCCAAACGCGATGGGAGGGCGGGAAGCCGGAGGACTGTCTCACTTGCTCCCAGGCTACCGATTTGTGAAAAATGCTGAACACAGAACCCAAGTCGAGGAGTTTTGGGGAATCGCACCGGGAAGTATTTCCCCGAATCCAGGCCGCACAGCTTGGGAGATGATTACCGGTTTGGAAACTGGCGAAGTCGAGTTGCTGTGGATTGCAGCGACTAATCCGGTGGTGAGTATGCCGGATTTGGAGCGCACTAAAGCCGCTTTGCTGCGATCGCCCTTTACTATTTATCAAGAAGCTTACTATCCCACTGAAACCTCCGCCTACGCTCACATCCTGCTGCCGGCAACGCAGTGGAGCGAAAAAACCGGAGTAATGACGAATTCCGAACGCCGCGTTACCTTTTGTCCCGGTTTCGACACTCCCTCCGGGGAAGCCCGTGACGACTGGAGAATTTTCGCCGAAGTGGGACGGCGGTTGGGTTTTGCTGAACACTTTGCTTTCGAGAACAGTGCGGAGGTTTTTAAAGAGTACGTGCAGTTGACGCGGGGCCAGCCTTGCGACATGACTGGCCTCAGCCACGAATACATCCGCCAAGAAGGGCCGCAGCAGTGGCCTTGCCGGGAAAACGAGCCTGTGCATCCAGCGAACGAAGCGAAACGGCTGTATACTGACAGGCGTTTTCACACTCCTGACGCACGGGCGAGATTTTCGGCCTATCACTCGCGGGGACTGGCAGAACCTCCCGATCCGAATTATCCGTTTGTGTTGACGACAGGGAGAGTTTACGGACACTGGCACACGATGACGCGGACGGGTAGAACAGAAAAAATTAATCAATTGCACCCCGATCCGTTTTTGGAAATTCATCCCCGCGATGCTGCCAAATTGCAGATTAAGGAGGGGGATTTGCTGGAAGTTCGATCGCGCCGTGGCAAGGCGCAGTTTCCGGCAAAAGTCACAAAGGCGATCGCTCCGGGTACGCTATTTGTACCCATGCACTGGGGTTCTCTGTGGGCCGAAGCGGCTGAAGCCAATGCCATGACTCATGCTGCAAGCTGTCCAGATTCCAAACAGCCTGAGTTAAAAGCTTGTGCGGTGCAGTTGGTGCTGGTTGGGGCAGAAACTGCCGCAGAAGTTGAGGAATTTAATTGGGCAAAATCCACCCTCGCCGTCACTTCTTGAGCAGCCTCTCTCGATCAAGCAATTTTGAGCCCGGACGCACCCTACACATAAATCTCAAATCCCAAATCTAAAACCTAAAACCTAAAATCGTTATGCCATTACGCAGCCTAAAAGCTGCGTTTCCCCGCCAGAGCTCGGAAACAAGGAAAATTAAATTTATTTATTCTGAGTTGTTGCTTCTTGATGGGGGGTTTTTCCTTCGGGAGAATGTCTTCTGGCGAATGCCTTCGGCCTTCTTTTTAATTAATTGAGTCAGACAATTGCAGTTTGCACCTATAGGTGCTATAATCGTTTTACAAGGCTTTATTTTCGGCAGTACAGTTCGTTCTATCGGCGTTCCTCCGGATTTAAATCTCTACACCCTCTGATTCTGGAGAATGTTCAATGTCAATCTATGTCGGCAATTTATCCTACGAAGTAACGCAGGAGCACCTCAACCAAACTTTTGGAGAGTACGGTACAGTAAAGCGCGTTCAGTTGCCTGCTGACCGGGAAACAGGTCGGATGCGGGGCTTCGCTTTTGTAGAAATGTCTACTGAAGCCGAAGAAGCCGCAGCCATTGAGGCTCTTGACGGTGCTGAGTGGATGGGTCGCGACCTCAAAGTCAACAAAGCAAAACCCCGTGAAGAACGTGGTTCCAATTCTGGTGGTGGTAACTGGGGTAACAACGATCGCGGTGGCAATTCTCGTCGCTACTAAACCACCCGAGCTAAATTTTTAGCTATCTTGTATATTGCGTCGGAGCAAGCTGGGAGTCAACAATCATTCTCTGTTGAGAATAGATAGTTAGTTCAGTGCTAGCACCGCGCCTTAAAAGCCTCAAAATATTGCTAGACAATAGTTTGAGGTTTTTTTATGGCAAAAATGTATTAAGCAGGAGTTCGAGCGCGTGCGATCGATTCCTAGCTGACACCCAAAACTAGATAAATATAAGAACCAGAGAGAGTCGCCTTCCCCAGTTCCCGGGTGGCGCCGTAAAACCAGGCAATCACAGGGTTTTGCGCTTGCAAAGTGTACCGAACAATGACACAATCATCAAGAATGATGACTAAATCACTGGTATGCTGAAAAAAATATTTAGGCAAATTGCGAAGTTAAGCAATGATGAAAATTTTCTGCATTTTACAGAAAGTGTAGAAGTAATAATATCGAAAGTTTTATCACTGGCGATGATTTTGGTAATTATCGTCAGCGTTGCCGATTTGGTGATTTTTTTAGCACAAGAATTGGCAAACCACAGTGATAATTTTTTAAAAGACACGTTGTTTGTGATATTTGGGTTATTTTTAAATGTTTTAATTGCTCTAGAAATCTTGGAAAATATTACAGCTTATCTGAAAAAGCACGTTATTCAAGTAGAGCTAGTTATTGTAACTTCTTTGATAGCAGTATCTAGAAAAATCATCATTCTTGACCTGGAAAAAAAAACCGCAGCCGACTTGATTGGTTTGGCGACTGCAATTTTCGCGCTTTCCATCAGTTACTTGATAGTGCGGTACACAAATAGAGGAAATGATTAATATTGGGAATTGGGGATTGGGAATTGTTAATAACTAATATCATGTCCGGTCGCTCGACCGGACATGATATTATTCCAACAAACCAGGAGGAGGCACAATTTCAATTCTGCCTTGTTCTAAGTCAACTACTGGCACAATCTCTTCCACAAAAGGAATCAATATTTTTGTAGATTTAGGCTCTTTAACGCGAATTTTCCGTGGTTTGCGGGTATTTCTGGGGTCAGCGTTGGCTTGGGGAGTTTCAGGCTGTTTTGGCTTTTCTAATTCTGCAGGGACAGTTTCCGGCGGCGTTAGATTCGTTTCTACTTCTAAAAGGTCGTTACCTGCGGGAATAATATCACTTACCTTGCCTAAGATTTCCCCAGTTAACTTGTTAAAAACTTCCATACCGATCAAATCTTGGACGTAAAACTCATCAGATTCGAGGTAAGGTCGATCGGTCTTTTCAACAAACAACTTACAGCCCCGCAGCGCCTCAGCACCATCGCGGTCTTCCACACCCTCTACCTCTACAGCATACAGCCCTTTGCCCGGAATGTAGCGACCGCCCAAAAACTCGATCGGTTCCGGTTCACTTTTGTTAGGGCGCAAAATCCACCGCTTCCCCGGTTCGATAAACCTTTCCGGGAAATCCGAATCGGGATAGACTCGCACTTCCCCGTCCAAACCTTGAGCTGCTACAATTTTACCGATTTCTATCCACTCAGACATAAACTTTTTGGGAATTGGGAATTGGGAATTGGGCATTGGGCATCGGGCATCGGGCATCGGGCATCGGGCATCGGGCATCGGGCATCGGGCATTGCTAATTGCGGATTGGAAATTGCGAATTAGTAACTGAAAAACGTTGAATTATTTTTCTTCCTTCTTCCCTCTTCCTTCTTCCTTCTTCCTTCTTTACACCAATCCAGTTCTCAGCGCTACAACTGCTGCTTGCACGCGGTCATCCACTGCCAACTTATTCATAATACCGCGAACGTGAGTTTTAATAGTATTTGGGCTCAAATAAAGCGCCGCTGCTATCTCCGGATTGCTGTTACCTTCCACCATTAATTTTAACACCTCCAATTCCCGCTGCGACAACTGGCCAAAAGTAGTTGTAGAGGCAGGTATCGGGGGTTTGAGGTGTTCGATGACAGTCCGGGCAATTTGAGGGTCAAGATATGTAGCGCCCTCTGCTGCGGCTGCAATCGCTGCTAACAGCCTGTCTACGGAAGCACCTTTAATACAATAAGCATCAGCACCGCTAGAAAGGGCAGCAATAATTTCAGTTTCTGCCGTGTGAGAAGTTAACATTACGACTCGAACTTCTGGCAGTTGTGCTTTAATTTGCTGCGTCGCTGCTATGCCGTCCAGCCGCGGCAAACCGATATCCATTACAATAATATCAGGTTTGAGTTTCAGTGCGGCTGCTACGCCTAAATAGCCGTCTTCTGCTTGTCCTACTATTTCTATCTCTGGGGAATCGGCTAAAACTTGCTCTAATCCCAGTTGCATCATCGGGTCATCTTCAACAATTAAAATTTTCATAATACGAAGGAAGAAGGAAGAATTACTTAGTTGTTAATATTTTACATGAACTTCTACCGATCCAATGACTAATGACTAATGACTAATGACTAATGACTAATGACTAATGACTAACTTTTAAAACCTCCACGAATTCGCCCGGTACAATCCAGGTGTCCGATGCGGGCAAAACTGCTAAACCACTCGTATTGGCGAGGTTAATTAAATTCGCTGAATTTTGGTGGCCGCTAGCAGGTTCAAATTCCCACACTCCCGCAACTAAATGTAGTTTACCCCAAACATAAGTTTCGCGCCGACCAGGCGATCGCAATTCAGCATTACACCTAGCTTTGAGAAACTCCGGGCCCCAAGCATCCGGGGCAAGCCCAGACATCTTTCTCAAAGCAGGCACAACAAACCGCCAACAGCAGACTAAAGCCGAAACCGGATTTCCCGGCAAACCAAAATAGAGACAATCCGAACTCAAACTCGGCGAATCATCATTTTTTTCACCTCGTTTAAACTCAGCAACCGTTAAAGGTTTCCCCGGCTTAATCGCCACAGAACTAATGTAAACTTTTCCTCCCAAATCCCCCAATATTTTCTCAATATAATCGTAGTCTCCTACCGAGACACCGCCCGTAGAAAGCACCACATCCGCCGTAGCAACAGCCCCGGATATCGCCTTATTTAAGGCATCTTCATTATCAGGAACAATCCCCAATCGAATCGGTTCAAATCCCATTTGTGCCAACAAAACTGTCAAAGCATACTGATTAGAGTCTACCAGTTTCCCCGGTGCCAAAGGTTCGTCAGGCGATACCAATTCGTCACCAGTCGAAAAAATTGCCACCCGCAGCCGCCGATAAACGGGAACTTGAATGCACTGTGCAGTTGCTAACACCGCCATTTCTGGGGCATTGATAACTGTACCGGGAGTTAGCAAAGTTGTTCCTGCTTGATAAAAAGCGCCTCCCGGCCTGACAAATGCTTGGGGTTTTTCAGGAGAAACTAAGATAAAAATACGATCGCCCTCACGCCTTGTTTCTTCCTGCATTACCACCGTATTAGCACCCTCTGGCATCATACCACCCGTAAAAATTCGCGCCGCTTGCCCCGATTGCACGGTATTTTGAGGCTGATATCCCGCTGGAATCTCCTCTACTACTTCGAGTACCGCGGGCTTTTCGGCGCTACAATTTTCAACATCAGCAAACCGCACCGCGTACCCATCCATTGCTGAATTATCCCAATAAGGAAAATCTAGAGAACCAGTGACGGGTG
This sequence comes from Microcoleus sp. AT3-D2, assembly GCF_036705715.1. Classification (NCBI taxonomy): domain Bacteria; kingdom Bacillati; phylum Cyanobacteriota; class Cyanophyceae; order Oscillatoriales; family Microcoleaceae; genus Microcoleus; species Microcoleus sp. AT3-D2. Next base: position 34,801 of record NZ_JAUBVE010000059.1, read on the forward strand.
CCGCCAAAATGCGCCCCGATGCTGCCAGCAAGTCTACAGTTTCTACATCCCGCTGACTGTCGAGGGGTTGCGCCAAATTTAGAACAATCGATTCTGCTTCTTTCACTGACAGCATTACTGTCTCCTTGTTTTTATAACACTCATGATTAAGTTTAGCAAAATATCCAGAGATATTGGTGATATAATTTTTTTGTATTTGGGCAGTAAACCTAATTTTTGGTCTTAATTGCTTATGACTATTTCTCGCTTTGTTGTTCGACTCAATTGTTTATCCTTATTATTGATGACTATACTGATAATTTTTACTCAACTTTCAGGGTTAAAAGTCAGCGATTTATTCTTTCAGCCTTATTTTTCTCCCAATCCCAATGTCGCCTTGTTAACTCGAACTTTCCAAATTTTATGTTCTGTACCAGTCATTGTTTGTACTTTCACCTATGGATTAGCTAAAACTCTTCAACCGCGCCCTGTAGAAAATCGATTTATTTTATTTTCCGCTCTTTTAACAGGTGGATTTCTACTGAATCAAATTTACAGAATTCATATATATATGATAGCCATAGGAATTCCCAAGCTAGGAGTAAGTCTTTTGTACGCCGTTGTTTTGTCTTCCTACGGATGGTTTTTTCGGCGAGAACTACAGTTAACTCCCTACCAAATATTGTTAGCGGGTTTAGGCTTGTTGTTTTTTGCGATCGGCGTGGATTCCCTGCACTTAAAAAACAAAATGTTTTCCAGTTTACTAGAGGGAGTACCTAAATTGTTTAGCGAAATCAACATTGCGTTTTATTATTGGTATATCTGTAAGTGTTTCCTGCAAAAAGCTTTTTATAAAAATATTGATAACTCGTTATAATTGGATGATATAATGATATCAAAACTGCCTCCCAAAAAATAAAATTAAAATCCTGCTTCCCACATCAATAATATTTACAGCATCTGCATCGATCGGCATTGAGCTGCATTTATATACATAATCTGGCTTAAAAGTCCCAACGCATCCTGATAAAATACCATGATAGCAGTTACCATCAACTTCAACTCCATAGTTAAACTAACCGACGACCAATTTTATCAATTGTGCCGCGAAAACCCCGATGTCAAATTTGAACGCAACGCCAAAGGAGAAATAATCGTCATGCCACCCACAGGAGGAGAAACCGGAAATTACAATTTTGAAATAGCTACTGATTTTGGAATTTGGAACAGACAAACTCAACTGGGAATTTGTTTCGATTCTTCAACTTGCTTCAAACTGCCCAGCGGTGCAAATCGTTCTCCTGATGTCTCTTGGATCAAACAAGAAAGATGGGACGCACTCACTCCCGAACAAAAACAAAAATTTCCTCCCATTGCCCCGGATTTTGTTTTAGAGTTAATGTCGCCGACTGATAGTTTAAAAGATACCCAAGACAAAATGCAAGAATACATGAATAACCAAGTAAAATTAGGCTGGTTAATCAACCGCAAAACCCGGAGAGTCGAAATCTATCGCCAAGGACAAGAAAAAGAAGTTTTGGAATGTCCAACAGAACTTTCAGGAGAAGACATCTTGCCCGGTTTCGTGCTAAACTTGAAAACACTGTGGCAATAACTAGACATCTTTCATCTATCAGCGTTTATTTGCGTTCATCTGCGGTAAAAAAAATCTAATGGAAACCAATACAGAACCTACTGCAACCACTGGCTTAACAGCGGAACAACACAAACAGAAAATGCAGCGGCGCCAAGAAGTGCAATCACAGCGAATCGCTAACTCCTCAAAAGAAAAAGGTTTAATTATAGTCAATACGGGTAATGGTAAAGGCAAAACCACGGCTGCCTTGGGAATGGTTGTGCGATCGCTCGGTCACGGATACCGCGTCGCCATAGTACAATTTATCAAAGGAGCTTGGGAACCCGCAGAGAAAGCCGTTTTTCAACTCTGGGAAAAACAGCTAGAATTTCACGCAATGGGAGAAGGCTTTACCTGGGACACGCAAGACCGCGATCGAGATATTGAAACAGCTCAAAAAGCCTGGGAAAAATCCCTAACTTTTATCTGCAATCCCGAATTTAAATTAGTTCTTCTAGATGAAGTCAATATAGCATTAAAACTAGGTTATTTGCAAGTCGAGCAAGTGCTTTCCGGGTTAGAGCAAAAACCAGAAGAAACCCACATTATTTTAACAGGCAGAGGCGCCCCGCCAGCGCTAATTGAACGAGCAGACTTGGTGACAGAAATGACTTTAGTTAAGCATCCATTCCGAGAACAAGGCATTAAAGCTCAACCAGGTATTGAGTATTAATGTTGTTTGTCGTCAAGACTTTTTACCATATATAAAATTTAAAAGAGAGCTATGCTGGCAACATTAAAGTAAAAGTTGACCCCTTGCCAAACTCGCTACTCACAGTAATTTCTCCCCCCAGCATCTGAGAGTATTTCTGCGCTATTGCCAAACCCAAACCCGTACCTCCGTACTTTCGGGTAGTCGAAGCATCAGCTTGCGTAAAAGGTTGAAATAATTTTTGTAGTTGTTCAGGAGTTATCCCAATTCCCGTATCAGAACACTTAAAAATTAACTGTTCAGATTCCCAACTATTTTCGTCATTTTTAATTTTTTCAACGCGGAGTGTAACTGTTCCTTTATGAGTAAACTTAGCTGCATTACTGAGCAAATTAAACAAAATCTGAGTAAACTTAATTTGATCGGAATACAATTCGCCAATATTATTAGGACACTCTACATTCAGGCGATTAGTGTTTCGCAAAAATAGCGGTTCAACAGTTCTCGCTACATTTTGAACTGTCTCCGACACGTCAAAAGTTTCTAATTCAAGTTCCGCATGACCGGCTTCAATCTTCGACAAGTCGAGAATATCATTAATTAAGGAAAGTAAAAGCTGGCCTGAATGGTGAATTCTCTCCAAATCCGACACAAAATCTTCTTCGCCCAAATCTAAAGCCTCTTCTTGCAGAATCTCGCTGTAACCGATAATCGCATTCAGAGGAGTTCGCAGTTCGTGGCTCATGTTAGCCAAAAACTGACTTTTAGCCAAATTAGCTGCTTCTGCCGCTTCCTTTGCCTTGTAGAGTTCTACCTCGGCTTGCAAGCGGTCGGTCACATCGTGAGCGAGCACTAATTCAGCATTCCTGCTATCAAAGATCATGGCATAAGAAGTAATTTCTACATCAATAATTGTTCCGTTTTTTTTCTGGTGCTGCCACACACCGGCAAATTCAATACCGGCATCTACTTGGGTTATATTTTCTAGCAATTTCGGGAACTCTTGGGAGGGACGAATGTCCGCAACAGTCATGTTGAGAAATTCGTCGCGAGTGTAGCCGTAGTGTTGGACAGCAGCCTGATTGACGGCTATAAATTCCAGAGTTTCTAAATCGTAAACCCACATCGGATGGGGGTTATTTTTAAACAAAAGTCTGTAGCGTTCTTCCGAGGCACGCAGTTCAGCTTCGGCTTGTTTGCGCTCGGTAATGTCGCGAACAACAGTGCAAATAATCTCGCGGCCGCCGTAGGAAATCACGCTCCCGCTCACTTCTACATCTACGCAGGAACCGTCTCGGCGGCGGTAGAGAACTTCGCCAATTCTGAATTGTTTGTCCGTCAGCAGCAACTCGATATTGTTGTCAATTAGGTCTTTAGAGTAAGCGATGATATCGTAAATAGTCAGTTGCGAAATCGCATCAAGACTGTAATCGAGCAGGTCTCTAAACGCTGTATTGGCTTCCAAAAGGCGTTTGGTTTGAGCGTCCCACAGGAATATACAATCTGTAGCTTGCTCCACGACGGCTCGGTAGCGGGCTTTTTCCTCAAGTTGTTCGCTTTCGGCGATCGCGATCGCACTCAACATTCCGTTGATAGTATGGGCAAGGTCGGACAACTCGTCTTCGCCCGTCACCGGCAGTCGCACCGAGAGGTCTTGGCTGCTGCTGACGTGGTTCACTGCTTTCGCCAAACCGCTCAACCGAGACAGTACCAGACGCTCTAACAGTAGCAGAGTGCAGCCGATCAACCCAATTCCCGCTAACGCTACAGACCCCAGCAGGTACAGCAAACTAATTTGACCTTGCCGATATATTTCTCTGGGGATATCCACCCGTAATAGCAGCGCAGGTTGGTTGTAAATATCGCGGATCAAAGCGTAACCTGCGATCGACTCCTCGCTTAAAGGACGCACCAAAATCGGTTTTTTTTCCGACAGTTTCTCCCGCACTTGCTGAAAGTCTGCAGGCAACCGAACCTCATTTACGCTGTGTACGATTAGCGGGAAGCGAGTAATTTTAGAAACCTTGGCAATGCCTGCAGCATCCAAATTGCGCCCGAATATCAGCGTACCTCGGATCGGGCCGGTGTTTTTAGTCGTGACAATTGGCCGGGAAGTAATCAGTATTGGCCCTGACGGCAGCAGCAGGATACCAGCGCGGCTGCTGTTGGGGTTGGGGTGCTGCAACAGCGGGTCACTGAGAGAAATACGCTGTTTTAATGCTTCTGGAACAGGGGTTAGTTTCAGCTTTTCGCTGTCTAAACCCGTACCATAAACTATTTTGCCAGAAGTATTGACAAATACGGCTATATTAACTCTCAAATTAGCCAGCGCTTGTGGAACTAAATTGGAGACAATGAATTCGGAGTTGCCGTTTTGGATAAAATCGTAGGTGCCGTCCCAGGCGGACCAGTCGGCAAAGCGCGAGTTGAAGTCATCTGCGGTTTGCCCGAACACGCTGAGCACTCCCTTGACAACCTGTGTGGCTTCTTGTTCCTCTGCTTTGATCAGGCTGCCCAAGAGGATGCTTGAGGAGACGACATACAGAATGCCAGTCAATCCAGCGATGGTAATGCCAATGATCGATAGTGTTTTCCGACGCAGTTTCATCTTGCCATGTGTGTGGTGTCCGTCCGAAATTCTCAACTCAGGAGCAATTTTACTACTGTTTCCTGAACCCTGACCGAAAGCAATTTTGTCCGGGGGCGCCCGATGTATTAGTGGGGTTGCTTTCTTCAATTCTAAAATCTAAAATCTAAAATCTAAAATCTAAAATTGATAATTCTCAACTCAGGAGCAATTTTACTACTGTTTCCTGAATCCTGACCGAAAGCAATTTTGTCCGGGGGCGCCCGATGTATCAGTGGGGTTGCTTTCTTCAATTCTAAAATCTAAAATCTAAAATCTAAAATCGATTGACTGGTGGCGCAGCGTGTGTTTCCTACTTTTCCCACACCTGCTGTTTGTGAGATTCTTTGCAAGTACCCAAGATGCGCCGATCGTTCTCGCTGATGGTGGAAATTGGGTAATACTTTTGCAGGTTTACGGAGTAGGGAGAGCGACTGCCGTCGTAACTGTCCACTACTGTTAAATTTAACTGAGTTAGCTCGCTTGTGCCGTAAAAACAGTAAAAAGCAGACCGAGGCAGGTAAAAAGCGCCGACTACCTTACTCTGCCGCATTTCAAATACAAAATATTCTTGTTTAAGTTCCTCTGGCTGGCTCGACTGGCCGTAGAGATAAATGCCATCTGCTAAACCTGTGCTAGCTGTATCTGGCCGAGAATTTGGCGGAGATTGCGAGCTAAAAACGCCGGATTTGATGTCCGAGTCGTGTGATCGGCGTGCGGGGAATGCGATGCTCAAGTTACCGGGCGAGAGAGCAAGCACGATCGCGATCGCTTCTAAACTTCCTGTTAATATCAAATAAGTCAAAACCACTCCAGACCCCAAAATTTAAAATAGCTGGTTTCAAGCGCCTCTTGTACCAGTTTCACAAAGATTGTAGAGAAACCGGGTATTTGGCTTAATGTTGGCTATAAACTTGAAGGAACGATCGCCCGCCCGATGCCTGAACTTAAATCTAAGATTAGTTTTGACAAATTTTGCGTCCGCCCCGATCGCGAGATCGACCCCTCAAATAATACCATTTTAGATTTTTAATTTGAGATTAAACAATTGAATAATTTGGCGTGACATATTCCATAAGGGTTTGGATCACGGGTCTACAGTTGCATTCTTTTTTTTAAGTGGTATAAAATTATCCTTCCCAGCAGCGCCAACACGAAAAAACAAGTTGAGATTTTGGGGAAAATCTCAACTTTTTTAGTGACTAACTCGCCAAGTATTCTCGGACTTGAGATTGGCGGCGGCGCAGGTGGGCAAGGGCTTGATGTTCTAGCTGCCGCACCCTTTCCCGGCTGAGATTTAACCGTTCTCCGACTTTCGCCAGAGACATTTCTGTGCCGTCTTCCAAACCGAAGCGCAGAATTATTACATCTCGCTGCTGGGGGGTAAGTTCTGATATCAAAGTATTGAGGTCTTGCCGCAGTAATTCCGAGGTAATGTAGTTGTCTGGAGATGCCGTTTCGTCTTCTAAGAGTTCTTGCAGTTCGGTATCTTGGTTGTCTCCTACCCGCAAGTCCAAAGAAACTGGATGTCTTGCCATCAGCAGGTATTCCCGAATCTGGGAAGGGTGCAGTTCCAAGGCGGTGGCAATTTCCCCAGGGGAGGGAGACCGGCCCAACTGCTGGGTGAGTTCCCGCTGCACTTTTTTAATTTTGTTGAGTTTTTCGGTGATGTGAATTGGCAATCGAATTGTGCGGGCGTGTTGGGCGATCGCGCGGGTAATTGCTTGCCGAATCCACCAGTAGGCATAGGTAGAAAATTTGTATCCCCGCATCGGGTCAAATTTTTCGACTCCTCGTTCTAAACCGAGGGTGCCTTCTTGAATTAAATCCAAGAATTCCATATTGCGTTTCTGGTATTTTTTGGCGATCGCCACTACTAGCCGCAAATTGGCTTCAATCATCTTTTGCTTGGCCCGCCGCCCTATTTGTAAGATCCGGCTAAGTTCAGGTTCGGTCAACTCCATTTCGGCAGCCCACTCTTGAGTCGTCAGATCCCGCTGCCATTCTTTAGCAAGTGCTTGTTTTGCTTCGATTAATTTCATCATTTGCTGCACCTGCTTCCCGAAAACAATTTCTTCTTCTCGGGTTAGCAAGGGTACGCGACCGATCTCGTGCAGATAGGTACGAACCGTATCCGTTGAGGAGTATGGCCGGCTGCCCATGCGATCGGCTTTCACTGTTTTGTTTTTGGGGGTTGTGGTGGACATGGGTGAGTATTGCACTCCTTGTAACAACAGATAAAAAGTTGGTGATACCCTGTCCCACTTTTACAAGTGGGATAAAGACTGCGACAAAGGGGATGTTTCCCCTGTTGTTTATCGGTGACGATCGGTAGAAGCTTTTTGTTTGGGATTACTTTTGTGCTTGATTTTCCAGTAATCGCCGTCGATTTTCGGTAGCTCGCTAGCTTTAACGGCTAGTTCAAGGCGAAGTGAAGCAAGAGTTTAGTTTTCTCAATATTATTCCCAATTTTGAGGATCGTAAAGAGTAAAAACCTCTGTCTTAAGGTCAAGATTCTACATTTTTCCTTAAGGTTTTGAATTCCCTGTTAGTTTTAACTGCCACTCAACTTCACAATACTCATGCAGACTCATGCTATTCGAGGGCTTTGTTTTGCTCTCTGTTCCATCATCGCTTGAAATTTTCTCGCTGCCTAGATGGTGGGATGCGAGATAACCGAACTGGATCGCCGTATTAGATGGGAGTAACTGTTTAAAATATTTATTGACATTTTTATTTAAATATGCTAACCAAATTCTGCTACGAGTAACGACAAGGTGTATAAAGGCTGGCTGTTGCCCTGTTTGACTTTCATTGTGCCCCTAGGCTCCATCATCTCAATCATGTTTAAGCTTAAGCAAATTTTGGGCCTTTAGGGATGAGGGGTGAGGGGGTGAAAGGGGAAAAGCTTCTGACTGAAAGCTGGGGCCTAATTTTTTTGACGTTCGATCGTAATTTCTAGTTAAAGAGATTTTAAGGGCGCTCGCACTTTGTAGCTCATCTAATTCTCAAGGCTAGATTAAACCCGCAACAAAAGCTACCACTCTCTATTAAAATTAGCACAAAAGCTCGATCGGGTGCAGCAATGAAAGCTAAAAATTTCCCACAATTAGCATTACTATCGCTGGTGTGTGTCGCCTGTGTGCAAAACCCATTGGCACAAGCACCCGCCGCGTCGTCCGCACCCAATACCCCCCCAACTCCTACGCCAATTCAAACTCCATCCATTTCACCTCCCGTTCAAACACCATTAGCACAAGAACCCGCCGCATCGCCCGCACCCAATACTCCAACTCCTACGCCAATTCAAACTCAATCTCCAAATCCTACGCCAGTTCCGACTCAAACGAGTTTAGAGGTTGCCCAGAAAACTACAAACTCTCTGCCACCTGAAAAAACTTACGACCTGCGCGTTATCGATAACCAACTATGGAGACGGCTGACAAAAATTACCTTTGGTGAAGATAGCATTATAGTGACTATGGTGATTACAAATGGTAGCAAGGAAGTTGTAATACTTAATGCTGAAAATAGTATGTATCTCTACGACAACGATGGGCAACGATATAATTTGTTGCCTCCCTCCAATAATACCCAAATTATGATTAAACCAGGCACTACGCTCAAAGGGCAGTTTGTATTCGTAGGTTGGTTACAACCGAAAGCAAATAATTTGCGGATATATTCGACTATCAATGATTCGAGGAGTTTTATTACCCTATTCGACAAGATTCCAATTGACAGGTGATTGAAAATGAAAAAGCTAATTAGACTGATTAATACTACGATAATCTCATCATTACTTTTCGCGACCTCATCCTCTCAGTTGGCTGCCAGTAAATCCGCTAAAGTCGATACTGTTGAATCAGAATCAACAGCAGTTACAACCTTAGAAGTAATACCAATTACTCCTACTACAGTAAAAGTTGAAATTATTGCTCAGACTACAGTAAATATTGAGAATATCACCGCTAATCAAACTGCGACAGAGGAGCAGCTACCAACACAAATAACAACCGAGACTGTCAAAAACATTGAAACAGAGTTGAACGCCGAAAAAGTACCTGAAGGCATCAGAATTAATGTGCCAGAAACTATTTTATTTGATTTTGACAAATATAACGTCCGCGCCCAAGCTAAACCCACTCTCACCAAGATAAATCTGCTGCTGAGACATTACAAAAACGCCCAAATATTCATCAACGGACACACCGACAACAAAGGAGAAAATGCCTATAATCTAGAACTTTCCCAGAAGCGAGCCGCAGCGGTAAAATATTATTTTATCAACGTTTTCAAGGTGCAGAATACCCGAATGCAAACCAAAGGGTACGGCAAAACTAAACCGATTTCTCCTAATAATAATTTAGACGGCTCAGACAACCCGGTGGGGAGAGAGAAAAACCGCCGCGTTGAATTAATTATTAAAACATAGGAATTAGATTATTTTACGGCAGATGCACGCAGATGAACGCTGATAAAAAGGGATTTTATAAGGGTTTAATCTGTTGTTAAAATCCTAAATCCATTTTAGCAGATTCTGCCTCGGCAAATACTTGTTCATCGGGCATTTCTTGCCAGTCAATATCCCCAATTTCTCTGTAGAATTGCTCGTCATAGGGGCGAGTTTGCACGACTACGGGCATGGGTACGGCGTGCCCCAAAACTAATGCTTGCTGTTTGGAGTCGAGTTTTGCCAAAACTGATCGCAAACTCTGCCCTCCCGAAACGCCGGTAAAAATAGCATCGATGTCTTTATCATCGTTTAGCAAAGCTGTGATCCGCGTTCCGACTTGCGACATGACTTCAGCATCGATGCCGGAGGGACGCTGGTCTACAATTAGCAGAGTTACGAAGTATTTTCGCATTTCTCTGGCGATCGTACCAAAAATAGTCGATCGCACGATCGCCGGATCGAGAAAGCGGTGAGCTTCCTCAATGGTAATCACCAACGGCTGCGGGCGATCGCACGGATTTTTGCTCTGCAAAAACTTCTCCGCTTTCCGCACGTAAGCTTGGTGAATGCGGCGAGTAATCACATTTGCCGCCAACATATAGGACAGCAAATCCGAGTGGGAACCGAACTCAATTACTACATTTTTCCCGCCATCCAAACACTGCAAAACTTCAGTCACATAATTTTTCGGACAGCGTTTGCGAATGTATTTCAAATCATTTAATCGCTCTAACTTCCGCTGCAAAGCCATAATCGAAGACTTATTCCCCCGCTTTTCTTCGCAAAACATTTGGATATCTTCGTTGGTCATTTCCAGCAACTTGTTTATCCAACCACTTCCCAACTCATTTCGCAAAATAATCGCATTTTCAATACTAGCTTCCGACAAATTTAGCTCGCGCTGCACTAGCGCGATATCTTCCACTTCAATTTGATCGAAACTCAAAAACAACTCTTGAGCGTCGCGGACTCCCCGGCGTTTGGTCGATTCTGGATCGAGGGTATAAATCTGCATTTTATCGGGAAACAACTGCCGCAAACCTTTAACAGTGCTGAACTGTTTCCCTTCAGAAACAGCTTCCCACCCGTACTCCGAGTGCATATCAAAAATTAAATTAACAGCAGCTTGCTTGCGAATAATTCCCGACAATAGCAAGCGCGTGAGAAAAGATTTTCCCGTTCCAGACTTGCCAAAAACTCCGTTGCTGCGTTCCACAAACCTGTCTAAATCCAAGCAGACAGCAACGTCCATGTCAATCGGTTTGCCGATCGCAAAATTGCGGCGATAGGGGTCATCTTCCCAGCCAAAAACTGCCCGAAAATCAGTTTCTTTGGCATCAAACACCTGGGAAAAGTGGCTGGGAATAGTTTTAACAGGGAGCAACTCAATATCCGCACCGGTTTGTGACTCAAAAGAAGCCAAATTTCCTAACGCCAGCTTATTCTCGCGAACTCCGCCGTTTTTCGTCGGGTCGAAAATTGCCTGCTGTTTTTCTCTCTCAGCAGTCAACATCAACATCGGCGACAGTTCGATCGTACCGTAGGTGCTGCTACCAGCTAGCACTGCGAGAAGAAAATCGTCGTCGGGATTAGGAGGATTCGATAAAATGCGGGCGCTAGAAGTTCCCAGAGACACGTCGGTGAGCATACAGAAAAAGTGCGATCGCACCCCCCGCACTACTAGAAATTTCCCCACCCTCATATCTTCCACCGAAACATCGGCGTGCAGTCGCACTTCTAATCCCTTGCTCAGGGAACCTTGAATAACAGAGCCTAACGGTCGATCCATTTTAGATTTTAGATTTTAGATTTTAGATTGTTATTGACACTCCCCGGTCTGAAGACACGGGGATTCTTAAGGACAAACTTTGGGGGATGAATCCACCCAAAGTTTGATTTTTAAAGGGTTTGTCAGCAACCCACTACCACTCGCTCAACAATTGAGTCTATGGCTACATTTGATTTTCGGATGATATTGGCAGCACCATTTACATCTGCATTCAGTATTAATCCCTGAGCCGAACGGTACAAACCTCTTTTGATTCTTTTACCTGATGGTTGCCAATTGTCAGGTTTTTCACCAACTTTCACTGGCAGAAAATCTCGGTCTAAGAAATTAAAGTCGGCGACTCCCTCACGAGAGTCGCCGCTCTCCAAAACCGTGCTTGATAGTTTCCCATCACACGGCTCCTCAATGACTCGGTGATTGTCACTCATACCGCGTTACCAACATATCCTCTTTCCAGAACCATTCTGTATGTGAGGGTGGCTTAGGTTTAGCACTTTTACAGCTAGATTTTTTACCCAGACTGCCATCTGTAGCAGTCTTTATATCGTGGCAATGTCTGTGAAGTAAGTCCCAGTTGTCATAAGAATCCTTTCCACCTTTCGATTTAGGAATTCTGTGGTCAACTTCCATGACATCTTCGTCTCGAAAATGTAATCCGC
>NZ_JAUBVE010000060.1:0-30923 GCF_036705715.1 Microcoleus sp. AT3-D2
ACATAGATAGTCTAAATGAAAGCTCATCACTATAACTGTATTGGTTGATCTATTTTACACCATAAACTCAGGAGAGCCGATTCAGCAACGCCGAAAATTAATAGTGTAGGTTTTGTTTCTCAACCTAAGCTGTTCATCATTTAAATTTTCGAGGCTATCTAAGCAAGTATTGGGTTTCAACCTCTGAAACACGCATTTTAAATGCACAACAGCTTAACCTACAATATTAATAATTTGTGTAAGGGGAATGTTTATTCCTAACTCTCATTATTCACGACACGGAAGTTACGGAAATACGGATAACTGTTGTTTTCCTGAGTCCTTCTTCTTCCTTGCTTCTTCTTTTTTCTTTCAACGTCCCAATTCCTCGTTACTAATTCCCAAATGACTCGCTTAGCCACAACAATAGAAGCCATACTTTACTTAAAAGGTCAGCCAGTGTCGATCGCAGAAATCGCCGAGATTGCCAAGTGCGATCGAGCCGAAGCCGAAGACGCCATCATCGAACTCATGTCTGACTCGTCCCACCGCGACAGTGCATTAGAAGTCGTCGAAACCCCCACAGGATACAGCCTGCAACTCAGAGAAGAGTTTGCCAGTTTAATGCAAACTTTAATACCTCCAGAATTAGGTGTGGGAGCTTTGCGGACGCTGGCTGCGATCGCCCTCAAAGGCGGCATCGCTCAGCCAGACTTAGTTAACTTGCGAGGTTCAGGCGCTTACCAACAAGTGCAGGAACTTGTAGAAATGGGTTTTGTCCGCAAACGGCGACCGAGTGAGGGGCGGTCATATTGGTTACAAGTTACCGAGAAATTTCATCGGTACTTTCAAGTAGACCAACTGCCAAAACAATTGCAAATTGACTTTCAGGCAAATTTGTACCCAAGCAATGATGAGTAGTTTGAAGTAGAATGTAACCAGCCAGAAATTAAGAATCGCCAAATGGTTTTTCACCCTGACTTTGACACATCCAATGCCCAACAAACCGCAGTCAATCCACTGCTGAAGTACCTCCAACACCAATCCCCGGAGGTTCTAGCCCGCGTCGCCAAGTCCGTCAGCCCCGACATCAGAGAAATAATCTCTCATAACGTTCAAGGACTTGTCGGCGTTTTGCCTTCAGAAAATTTTAACGTCGAAATTACCACCGATCGCGAAAACTTAGCAGGTTTGCTAGCTTCAGCGATGATGACAGGCTATTTTTTGAGGCAAATGGAGCAGAGGATGCACCTAGAAGAAAATTTAGCAAGCACCAGCTCGATTCAACCAAACTCACCCAAAGACAAGTAAAAAGATCAACGGGTAGAGGAAGCCAGAAAGATGAAAGTTGTTCCGAAAAACCCATAATCCTGAATCGTGGAAGCACAGGGAATTAAGAAACCGGGCTGTTAACCGGGTATCCCTTGCGCTACACCGAGGATTTTGGTGAAAAAACCCGGTTCCTGCGTCCAGGACTATAAAGCATCAGATTTATCTTTCATCCTCCACCGTTTGCAAATAAATACCAGTTTCACAAAAGAATGCAACTGGAAGTAAGCTCCAAATCCTTATCCCGTAAGTCATTCCCAATTCTTTAATCGAAAATCGGAAATGGTATTACCCACCGGCCGAGCTACCCGATATCGGAAAAGCACCCGGACGTACTTTAATGTTCTGAACTTGACCCAAACGGTTAATTTCCACTTCGAGTTCTTTGCCCACAGCAGTGTTTTCCACCCGTTCTTGCACGTCCCCAGGAGTGTTAACCGCAATTCCGTCAACTTTTTGAATGACATCTCCGGCGCGCAAGTCGGCTTTTTGAGCGGGGGAATTTTCCACGACTCGCGTCACGGCTACGCCTCGATCGAGGGTAATTTTATTATTATCGAGCTGTTTGTTGAGTTCTGCCTTGGTGGCTGCAGTCAAGCTGACCATTTGAATGCCGAGATAGGGATGTTCGGCTTTACCTTTGGCGAATAGCTGATCGGAAATTCGTTTGGCGGTTTCGATCGGAATTGCAAATCCCAAGCCCTGAGCGTCGGCGCGAATGGCGGTATTGATGCCAATTACTTCGCCTTGGTCATTGAGCAGTGGGCCGCCAGAATTGCCGGGGTTGATGGCTGCGTCGGTTTGGATGAAGCGGACTCGCTTGTCGGGGATGCCGACTTGGGAACTCGATCGACCCGTAGCGCTGATAATGCCCACAGTCACGGTATTGTCGAGACCTAAAGGATTGCCGATCGCGATCGCCCACTGTCCCGGTACAATATTGTCCGATCGACCCAAAGCCACCTGCGGCAGTTCCTTAGCATTAATCTTAACCACAGCGACATCCGTCAGCGGATCGACTCCCTGCACCTTACCCTCAAACTCGCGGCCGTCTTTGAGCGTCACCTTGACAGTATCCGTCCCGGAGACAACGTGAGCATTAGTGACGATGCGGCCGTCCGAAGTGAGAATAAACCCGGAACCCGTACCTCTCTTGACTCGTTCTTCCGGCTGCGGCAAATTCTCCCCAAAAAACCGACGAAACAAAGGATTTTTGAAAGCTTCCGGCACTTGATTCGCCACCTTGCTTGAGGCGTCAATCCGCACTACAGCCGGGCCGACTTTTTCGGCTGCTTCAGCAATAAAATTGGGATTGCTGCGATCAACCGGTTGATTTTCCAGAACTGGAGGAGACGCATAAGGTGGGATTTGCTGGCGTACTACTGGCAAGACCAATCCGGTTTCCAGATTGTTTGAGCCTTGCAGATAGCGATTTCCCAACCATCCCATACCTCCGCCGATTGACAGCAAAGTCACATAAAGGGTCGCTTGCTTAAAAGATAAACTCATTTAATAACTCCCGCTAAATACCTCATCCCCGCAGACAGGTTCCGAATCAAGCTTTTTTGTCTTGGCGACGGGAAGGAAGCGGGGCGGGGCGTACCGCTTCCTTATGAACATAGCTGTTAACAGGCAGGCGCCCATCGGCATCACAGGCAATTTTGCCGGATTTGCCAAGAGCGAATCAAACTAATAATTCTCATCCTAACTTGGCTTAGCCTGGGATTTACAGTCTGGGGGGTGGCTAGAGCTTTCAAATATGCAGTTTCACAGGATTTTAAAATTGTCAACTGTCCGAAATGAATAGTTTTTTATGTACATAATGACTTTTAAACGCTTATTTCCGCTGATTTCTGCACTAATTTGGTCGATCGCACCCGTTGGGAAAACGGCGGCAAATACCGAAATCCCACCTGCAAATCTTCCTTTAGGTACACCTGTAGAAAACCCCGACCCCGCCCGCGATTGCCCGAGTCCGGCTATGTCTCGGTTGCGCCGCCACACTGTGGCCCAGGGCGAAACAATAGAAAGCATCGCGCGGCAGTACAATGTGAGTCCTGCGGCGCTGAGCGGCATAAATCCGATGTTGCGGGGCGGTGGAGTATCTGCTGGAAGTGCGATCGTCATTCCTCCGTACAGTGGCATCGAGGTAGAAGTGCCTGCGGGCTCGAATTGGCAAAAACTGGCAGAAGCTTACAAAGTACCTGCAGATTTGCTATTTGAGGCGAATGGGTGCAGGCCTTTGGGGAAAACGGTGTTTGTGCCTGCGGTGAATAGGTCGATCGGGCCTTCTATTAATCCCGATGCAACGCCATCGGTGGAAGGATTTCCGCTGCCCGCCCCAGCAGTGGAAGCTTTGCGTTACGGGCGGCAATTGCATCCGGCGCGACGCGAATTTTTTTTCCACAGTGGCGTAGATTTTTTGGCGTCGGAGGGTACGCAGGTTTTGGCCGCGGGCGAAGGGACTGTCGCCTTTGCCGGGCCGCAGGGGGATTACGGGAATTTAGTGGTGGTGAACCATGAAGCGGGGAAGCAAACGCGCTACGCTCATTTGAAAGATATTGCCGTAAAAGTCGGTCAAAAAGTGCAGTCTGGAGAAGTTTTGGGAACTGTGGGGACGACGGGAAAACGGGACATTCCGCCATCTCATTTGCATTTTGAAGTTCGGTACAATTCCGGTTTGGGTTGGGTTGCTGAAGACCCGCTGCTTTATTTGCAAGCGACTATTAAAAAATAGGATTGTTAGTGTGCTGGGGGGGTGACAACCCGCCCCAAATCCAGACGGGGTAAGGATTGAGCTGTGTTGTGGTAAAAAAAGATAGGCAGCAGAATTATTACACGATTGCCTATTCCAAAAAATATGTTACCAACATTTTACCAGACTCACTTACAAAAACAACTGACGCAAACCCCGTTTATTTTACTCACAATCTTTTTGAACCTGATAGAATCAGAGAAACAAGTAACGATCGCACTAATCGGGTTTCCATTAATCACTTATTGGTGAACAACTTATTGCCAGATCGCACATTTCTCTCAAATTCGATCGCCCGATCAACAAAAAACCCGATCGCCCATAAAGCCAAAAATCCGATCGCCCCAATCAACACAAAAACCCGATCGCACATTTCTCTCAAATTCGATCGCCCTGAAACCGACTGAAAATTTGTCTGCTTTGTGACACAGCCCGCCGGGGGTTGAAACCCCCGTCTCATAGCTAAAGTCGGTTGAATCCGACTGAAAATTCGCATGAAACCGATACACATCAACTAACTCTTCAGTCCTCTTTCAGAGGACTTTCGCTATGAGACAGGGGTTTCAACCCCTGGCGGACTCGGCAACGAACCAACTAGCCCCGACTGCGCGGATGAACTAACGGACTAACAAATCAAATTCGATCGCCCTGAAACCTAAAAACCCGATCGCACATTTCTCTCAAATTCGATCGCCCCTTTCCCTAAAAGTCGATCCAAATACTATCTCTGGGAAATAAAAATCGCTCGCTCTTTTTAAGGCAAGTAACCCAAGGTAAATAATATGATATTTTCTAATTGTACCAGTATCTCTGGATTGACTTCACCAATTTTATTTCGCAATCTTGTTTTATCCAAAACTCGCAGTTGATGGCACAATGCAACAGAATCTTGAGTCAATCCTCCCTCGCCGCCGGGAATCAAAACACAGGAAGGAAGAGAGGCACGGCGCAGATTAGTTGTGAGAGGAATACTGATAACAGTAGTTGTGTATCTCGAAATTGTATCGTTTTGAAAAATAATTGTGGGACGCACGCCTGCTTGTTCGGAACCTTGTGTGGGATCGAGGTTGGCAATCCAGATTTCACCTCGTCTGATTGTCATGCCAAATCCTCATGTTTGAGGAGTTCTGAATATTCGCTGATTCCGAGTTCCGCCAGTTGTCGGTCTTCTTCGGCAAATTCGCTGTAGAGTGCAGCTAAGTTAGTTTCATCGATCGCAGGAATAGTCACTAATCTGGCACGGAATTTCAGGAAGCTAATAAATTCAAATACTTGTTGGAGTTGTTCTTGATCGAACTTTTCTAATTCTTGTTGGATTAACTCTCTCATGACATTCATTTTTGTTGTCAAGTTTTCTGTATTATAGCCCGATCGCCCATCCACCAAAAACTCGATCGCCCATCCACCCAAAAACCCGATCGCACATTTCTCTCAAATTCGATCGCCCGATCAACAAAAAATCCGATCGCCCATCCACCAAAAACCCGGCGGTTGAAACCCATAAAACCCAGCGGTTGAAACCGCGTCTATACAGACAAAACCCGCCTTCGCGGGTTGAAGATTTCACCCGATGATTTTCAATCTCCGAATACCCTCTTCGTCCGCGGAGGCGGACATCGTTTGTGTAGAGGCGGTTTCTAACCGCCGGGATTCCAACCGCCGAGGATTTCAAATTAGATCGCCCGAATCGACCCAAAAATCCGATTATCGCCCGCCGCTAACTCCCTCCAATCGCAGGAAATGCACCCGGCCCGATCGATCGCCCGCTACAACTGTCAGTCCATCAGGGGCGATCGCACAGCAAGTAAACGCACCATCGCCGCTGAAACTAGCAACCTCATTGCCACTAAGCAGATCCCAGATTTTCACGGTTTTATCGTCTGAAGCTGAAATTGCGAGTTGGCCGTCAGATGCGATCGCTACTCCCCATACGCAGTCAGTATGACCTGTGAGAATTCTCAGTTCCCTGCCGTTGTTTATGTCCCAGATTTTTAGGGTTCGATCGTTTGAAGCGGAAATCGCTGTATTACTGTCTGGTGCGATCGCTACTCCCAATACCTCGCTAGTATGACCGGTGAGAGTTTTCAGTTCCCTGCCGCTGTTTATGTCCCAGATTTTGAGGGTGTTATCGTCTGAAGCCGAAATCGCTGTCTTGCCGTCGGGTGCGATCGCGACTGCATTTACCGACTCAGTATGACCCGTCATAGTTCTCAATTTCCTTCCATTGTAGATGTCCCAGATTTTGAGGGTGTAATCCCTTGAAGCCGAAATCGCTGTCTTGCTGTCTGGTGCGATTGTGACTGCATTTACCGGCTTAGTATGACCAGTCATAGTTCTCAGTTCCTTGCCACTGTTTGTGTCCCAGATTTTCAGGGTTTTATCCCAGGAACCGGAAATTGCTCGCTTGCCGTCGGGTGCGATCGCGACTGCATATACCAAGTTAGTATGACCGATGAGAGCTTTCAGTTCCCTACCGGTGTCTGTGTCCCAGATTTTGAGGGTTTTATCCCTTGAAGCCGAAATCACTGTCTTGCCGTCGGGTGAGATCGCGACTGCATTTACCTCCCGAATATTACCAGCGATAGTTCTCAATTCCCTGTCGCTGTCAATGTCCCAGATTTTAAGGGTTCGATCGTTTGAAGCGGAAATTGCTCGCTTGCCGTCGGGTGCGATCGCGACTGCTGTTACCGCATAAGTATGACCGGTGAGAGTTCTCAATTCTCTTCCATTGTCGATGTCCCAGATTTTGAGAGTGCGATCCCTTGAAGCGGAAATCACTCGTTTGCCGTCGGGTGCGATCGCAACGGCAAATACTACAACAATATGACCGGTGAGAGTTCTCAATTCCCTGCCACTGTCGATGTCCCAGATTTTCAGGGTTTTATCCCATGAAGCCGAAATTGCTCGTTTCCCATCTGGTGCGATCGCAACTGATAATACCGACCTAAAATGACCGATGATAGTTCTCAATTCTGTGCCACTGTCGATGTCCCAAATTTTCAGGGTTCTATCCCCATCCCAGATTTTCTTATCGCCTGAAGCCGAAATCGCTCGTTTGCCGTCTGGTGCGATCGCGACTGCTGTTACCGCATAAGTATGACCGATGAGAGTTCTGAGTTCAGTGCCACTGTCGATGTCCCAGATTTTCAGGGTTTTATCCTTTGAAGCCGAAATTGCTCGTTTGCCGTCTGGTGCGATCGCTACTCCCCATACGAAGTCAGTATGACCCGCGAGAGTTCTGAGTTCCGTGCCACTGTCGATGTCCCAGATTTTCAGGGTTTTATCCTCTGAAGCCGAAATTGCTCGTTTGCCGTCCGGTGCGATCGCTACTCCCCATACCTCGCCAGTATGACCGATGAGAGTTCTGAGTTCCGTGCCACTGTCGATGTCCCAGATTTTCAGGGTTTTATCCCCTGAAGCCGAAATCACTCGTTTGCCGTCTGGTGCGATCGCGACTGCTTTTACCCCGTCAGTATGACCGGCAAGCGTCTGCAGCGCACCCTCATTTGCCCTTTCCAGATTAGCCTTCAAAGGCCGCAGCCAAGGAGTATTTTTCGACTGCTTTGCTTGTTCTAGCATGGCTTGAATGTCATCAGGAGATGAGATTTTTTCCGTCACTTTTTTGACAGGTTTACGGGGGGAAAATCTAGAAATTAATGGTAAATACTCCCAAAAATACTTAGATTCATCTATAATCATAGTTATTTCATCAGGTAGCAACCTCCCCAACAAATGCCCTGCCAATTGCGTTTTATCCCTCTCCAAAACGTGCGCCGACTTCCGAATTGCCCCTTGAATCAACCGCAAACTTTCAGTTTGCTCCGGCGATAGCAAAACATCAGAAACTATCGCCAAATCGTAATCCTCAATTAACGCTTGAACCCCCACCGCATCCAACTTCGCCTCAATAAAATCAAAATCCGTCAACAACTGATGCAGCCGTTCCCCTTGAACACTCTCTGCCAAATGCCCCGGCAGAGTTTCCAAAGCATAAAGCCGCTTTTTCGGCGACAGTTTCCCCAACCGTTCTTTAAACTTACTCATCGCCGTACAAATCCTCCCACAAATTATCAGAAATCGCCGTTTCGATATCCCGCAGCGACACCCCAGCTTTCTGCACTACATCCTTACGATGCAGAAATCTTTGGAAACTCGCGTGATAAATACTGTAATCCGGCGGAGTGTCGCTGCTACGGCGCAGAAACTGTTCCCAATCATCCAGAACTTCCTGCAAATCTAAAGCATCTTCCTCAGCAAAATCCGCCAAAATATCGCAGGAAACCGGCTTGCGAGTTTTGGTCAACAAATAAATCACCTTCAACTTCCGGCGGCGCAATTCCTTATCTTTAACCGCCATTTCCATCCGCGCCCAATGCTTCTCATAATATCCTTCCAACTCCCTCGGCAAATCTTGCAAATTCACATCGCTGTACTTGCCGCTATCGATATCATTCAGCACATAGCGCAGGTACATAAAATTATTCTGGCTTTTTTCCGCCACCGCCGCCACAAACTGTTCGCGCTGCAAATTTTGACGGTTAATCCAACTCTGAATAGACGCGCTGTTGCTGGTGCGTTTGTCAATATAAAGCTTGACATCCGCCAAACTTTCTGCACTGTACTGCATCAAATCAAAAGGCTCATAATTTGGCAAAGGCAGAGTTTTCGGCTGCTTCGAGACAATAAAATAAACATTATCCGGCAAAGCATCAGGCAAATAGAGGACATTGCTGCCGCGCCCCTGCAAACTGAGATCGACTTCATCCAGGGCATCCACCACGAAAATCAACTTTTTGCCACCCAATTGAGCGCTGACTTCCCCCAACAATCGACTGAGAAAGTTGCCATCTCTGGTAGCATTTTCCGGCAGTTGCGGATAATTTAGTTGATAGCGTCTAATTAACTGAGTACAGGCATTTTCCAGAAATTGTTCGGCACGGACAATGCCTTGAGATTGCGAGTTAAAATGGGCAACGCAGCGCCGCTTCAGCAGCAGCACTAACTTGGCCATAATTGAAGTTTTCCCGACACCCGGATCTGCTTCTAAAACAAAATATCCTTTGGGATTTTTCTGCAAAAATTCGATAATTGCTTCAAAGACAAATCGGCGGCCGGTAAAGTCTTGAGTGCGGTCTTGAATAATCGTTTCGCACTCGTAGGGAAGCGGCAATCGGGGCGCGGAAGTATCAACAAATCGTTCCAGCAAATTCTGAACCTGCGCCAAATCGGATCGGATGCCAATTTCTATGGATTCCAATTTCCCCATCACTTGACAAATCTGCTGCCCAGTCGCCACGGCCTCCAATTTGTCCAGAATTTCCCCATTTCGCAGCCCCAATTTTTTGAGTTCCGCCAAAGCAATTTGGTGCAGATTCAACAGCATCGCCGCAAACTTTTCTCCTCCCTTCGCCGCATCCATTTTCAGCACTTCGCGGTACGCTTTCGGGAAAGTTGCGTACAGCTTGTCCGCCACAAATTCCACAATTTCCGCATCGAAGGATTTCCCCTCGCTGGCCGCGAATTCGTTGAGGAAAGTTGCCCAATCTGCCGTTGTCAATCCGGTAACTCGATCGAACTCCTCGACATCCGCAGAAAAAATCTTGGTTAACTGGTCTTCGGAAATATTTAAACCCCTTGACAAATCGGCTGTATTCGTGTTAATATCCAGCCAGTATTCAGGAGTTTTCTCGGCTAATTGACTGAGTGATGTTTCTGGATAAGGCAATTTTTTGGTTTCGGCGATCGCAATTAGTCGATCGGACTTCGCAACCTCTCTCAAAATATAGCCGATCGCCTCACCCGCCGCCTTAATCAAATCGTGATTATCGAGAATCCTCGGATTTTTGCTCAACCCTTCCGTCATCCGATTTGCCAGTTCATCAGCGGCCATAGTCTCAGCGAGACTACCAGCAATCGCTGCTAAAATAGAAACTCCCCCAAGTGCGATCGGGCCGCCAATAATACCCGCTGCTGCTTGAGTTGCCGGATTGGCGATCGCGCTTGAAATAACTTGTCCAATAGCCATCACCGCACTGCATCCAATTACCCTAGTTTTAAAATTAGCTAAGTCAATTAGTGGCATAAAATAAATATTCCTCTTTTCAAAAGTTGGTAGTAATTATATCTTGCCGGCTGCCGTTTAGTCCGTCGCTGCGAAAATTTCAAGTTGATTTAGAGATTGTCGAGCGCGACTACCCCTAGGAGATAAAGTAAAATATAATTAATTATCTAGAAGTTCTTTTTCTTGCAAAAGTTGGGTAGCCCAAACCCGATCTTCTTCCGAGAGAGACGGTACGGGTTCTCGATTATAGTCGCTCCGATAATCATAGCCAGCGCGATCGTAAATACCTGCAAATATTTCTGGTAAGTTAACAATAGGTTCTACATCTTCCTCACGCAAGGGAAGCGGAAATATAGGTAGAGAATCGCGGAGATTAAAAGCATAAAGTTCGGCAAAAGGACGGCGATTACTGGGACTGACCAAAACCCGATAGTCGCTTTGAATAGAATTATTAAGAATGGGCATAGATTCCCATTTTCGTAGTAAATCGATTTCCACTAAATTGGTTAAGCTACCTAAAATACTCTGGCGTTTTTTGAGATAAGTAATTCTTCCTTCTCCACTACGTTTGTTCACAGGAGAAAGGATCTCAATTGCAGTGACAACTTGTTTAGTTGCCATTTCTCGCACTTCCAGGTAAGTCTGTTTAATTTTTTCAGGAGCAGGCACTTTAACGGTAGTCGGAAGTGTTATACTTACAGTGGCAACTGAACCTGTAGGAATATTCGGGTTATTAGATTGACGCTTAATAGCGACATCGGGGATACCTACTAAAAGAGACTCGTCGTTACTTTCATTTAGATCGGTAATTTCATAGATTCGTTTGTCAATTGCCACCTCATATTTAGGGCGAATTTGAGGCATGATGGTATCCGCGATCGCGATAATCAATCGATTGTGAGTTTCCTGCCAGAAATCGGGGTGTTCTAAGTAGGGGTCCATTCCAGGAAAAGGTGAAGGCATAGGACTGTTCTCCGATGTATTGACTTTCAAATCATTTTAGCATTTTTAATTTTGTAGGGTGCGTCGCTTTAAAGCGAGGCAGAGCCTCTGGATATAGGTTCCCAGGCTGGAGCCTGGGAACCAGTTAAAGCTTGTCAATAACAGGCAGGATGCCTGTTCCACAGTAATTATTGGAGATGTCTATTTGTAGATGAATTTAATCTGTTGTGGCACAAGCATCTTGCCTGTTGCAAAGAGCGGGCTTTCCTGCCCGCCCCACAATAAATTTAATCTGTTGTGGAACAGGCATCTTGCCTGTTCATAAAATTATAGACACCGCAAATATGAACTACAAAACAGCAGCAACACTTGCCATCAACAACCCTTGAAACAATTTCACCCCATCTGTTTCGCCCAACATCGGATCGGATGCCCGTTCAGGATGCGGCATCATTCCTAACACATTGCCTTGGCGATTGCAAATACCGGCAATATTATTTAACGAACCGTTGGGATTGCCAGAATTGCTAATTTCGCCCGCCGGAGTGCAGTAGCGAAACAGCACTTGATTGTGATCTTCTAGTTCTGCTAATGTATCCGCATCCGCATAATAGTTGCCTTCCCCGTGGGCGATCGGCAAATCGATGATTTCACCCATAGTATAAGCCGCAGTCCAACGAGTATTACCGCGTTCGACTTTCAAAGAAGCGCGATCGCAAATAAAATTCAATCCCGCATTCCGCACCAGAGCACCGGGCAACAAACCAGCTTCAGTCAAAACCTGAAAACCGTTGCAGATGCCTAATACAAGCTTTCCTTGTTTCGCGTGTTCCGCAGTAGCCCGCATCGCCGGAGAAAAACGGGCGATCGCGCCGCACCGCAAATAATCTCCGTAACTGAAACCACCGGGAATTACAATGATATCAATATCCGAAATATCGGTATCTTCGTGCCAAATCATGCGAGTTGGTTGGTGCAGTAACCCTTGAGTCACCCACACCACATCGCGATCGCAATTTGAACCCGGAAAAACAATAACTCCAAATTTCATAAGCTGAAGGAAGAGGGAAGAGGGAAGAAGGAAGAGGGAAGAAGGAAGAAGGAAGAGGGAAGAGGGAAGAGGGAAGAGGTGTCAACATAAGACTAAAATCTTATGTTTTTCTCCCTTGTATCAAAGTCTCGATCCCCCCTAAATCCCCCTTAAGAACGGGAGTAGGGGTTGACTTTGAGTGCTCCGAGTTTTCGTGTTTTTAACGAAGACTTTGAACGCTCTTGTCCTGGCCTTTTTAATAGAGACTTTGAACACTATTGTCCCCCCCTTATTAAGGGGGGTTAGGGGGGATCTCCGGGGCTAAAAACACACCCTAGGGGCGATCGCATTTATGCCGCCGCTGTCTCCACAGCAACAGGAATTTCAGTCAAATCAAAGCGATAATTTTCAATCACTGGATTGGCCAAAAGTTGGTCGCAAACGCGATCGAGTTGTTCGCGGGCCTCCGACTCACCAGCAGCAGTCAGCGTCAATTCAACGTATTTCCCAATACGCACGCGCTCAACATTGTCGTATCCCATGTGTTGCAAACCAGACTGTACGGCTGTGCCGGCGGGATCTAAAACAGAAGGGCGGAGGGTAACATAGATTTGGGCAAGATATTTCTGAGTCACGGGAATGTTGCGGTAGGTGATGTGAAAGTTAGCCCCATTGTATTCTACAACCGAGCTGCGCGCCGATCGCCATTTGGTTCGCCCAAGTAAGATAGCCTAGAAATAGGGACAGATTTGATTCCAGCAGATTCGAGAAAAAAATTATGAGAACCAACCACACCCGCAGTCAGGAGCGTATTTTAAACTTGCTCAAAGTCCTGAATCGATCGCTCTCAGCGCAAGATATCTACTTAGAACTGCGTAACAGCGACCAAAGCATGGGCTTAGCAACCGTTTACCGCTCCCTCGACGGTTTAAAGCGAGAGGGGTTCGTTCACGTCAGAACCCTCGCTAGTGGCGAGTCTCTCTACGGTGCCGCCCACCAAGACCAACACCACCTAACTTGTCTGGAATGTGGCGCGTCAATTACGATCGACGAATGCCCCGTCCACCACTTAGAAAGCCAACTACAACAATCTCATTCTTTCAAGATTTATTATCACACTTTGGAGTTTTTCGGATTGTGCGATCGATGTACTTTGGCTCAAGAATCTTAGAGAAGTTATTAGTCATGAGTGATATCAATTCCGGTTGCACGAGCGAAATGATTGTTGACTGTTGACTGTTGACTGTTGACTGTTGACCGAAAGCCTCCAGGATAAAAGCCCCCGGATTCATCCGTCCAGAAATAAAAAACGTGTCTCCGATGAAACTTGCCCCCCGAATTTATCCGTGGGGTCGCTTGCTTCAATCTAAAATCTAAAATCTAAAATCTAAAATCGATTGACTCGGTGTCGAACCGCGCAGGCTGGTTTTGTTTGTGTAGCGACAGATTTCAACCTGTCGTTTTATTAACTAGCTCAAGGATGCAAAAACTCTAAATGGTCTCCTGGAATCGATCGCAATTTGGCAGCCGAGCCTTGCATTTTCAACCGGCCGCGTTCTAACATGATAATCCAGTCGGCGCGATCGATCACTCGTGGCCTGTGACTGATAAAAATCGTCGTTTTCCCGTGCCGATACATCAACAATTGTTCTAAAACTTCCGCTTCGCTTGCGGGGTCAAGCCCTGCGGTAGATTCGTCTAAAATCAATACGGGCGGGTTGTTGAGAATGGCGCGGGCGATCGCCAATCTCTGTCTTTGTCCGCCAGAAATATTCGCTCCAAACTCCCCTAAAACAGTTTGATATTTATCCGGCAATTGGCTGATAAATTCATCCGCCCCCGCAATTTTGCAGACTTTAACAATCTGTTCAAAGCTGATATCTGGACTGCCCAATCGAAAATTTTCGAGAATCGATCTGCTCCAAAAATGCGCTTCTTGAGGAACCAATACTACCTGCTGTCTGAGACTGTCGAGAGACAAATCCTGCAAGTTGTAGCCGCCAATTCTAATATTACCAGATTGCAGCGGGTACAGACCCGCAATTACTTTTGCGAGCGTACTTTTTCCGCAGCCGGAATGGCCGATTAAAGCAATTGCTTGACCGCCGGGAAATGTGACAGAAAAATTTTCCAGTAAGTCAAGTCTGCCGGGGTAGTGAAAATTAACACTCTTGCAAACAATACCGTCGCGGTTCTGAATCGTTACGAAAGGTTTATTCGTATCGTCTTTAGTTTCCGGTTCAGCATCGATGACTTCCGACAGCCGTTGAGTAGCTGTCTGCACGCGAGTCATCTCATCAGTAAATCCTACTAGCGAATTCACCCAAGTCGTAACGTTTTGATTCATGGCAATAAACGCTAGCAACTGACCTATACTCAATACCTTGTCAATAACCAAACCGCTACCAAGCCACAGCAGAGTAATGCTGCCAGCAGAGGCAACAAAACCAGAAAATATATTGTTGAGAATGCCAATTTGTGTAGTACGGAAAGTGAGCTTTGCTAAGCGACCGAAGCGGGTTTGAAATTCTTCCCAAAGTTGCTGACCGCTGCTAGTAGTTTTGACAGTCAGCGCGCCTTTAAAAGTTTCTACTAAAACGCCTTGAGTTTCTGCTTCCAACACCAATAAACTGCGCGTTTTTTGCTGCAATGCGGGCAAAAATACCACTGTAGAGGCAGTCATTAACAGAGCTATAGCTGTAGCTGCTAACGTCAGCTTCTTGCTGTAAAATAACATAAAAATAAAAGAAACTACAGCTATAAAAAATTGACTAGGTAAGCTGATAGCGACTTGAGAAACTAATTTATTAATTTCTTGAATATCTTGTAATCTACTGACGATTTCGCCACTGCGTCGGGTTTCGTAAAAATTTAAAGGCAATCGCAGGAATTTGCGCGCAAATTCCATCACCAATCCCAATTCTAAACGCTGGGAAAATTGAGCAATTAAGTTCGACTGTACTAATCCTAAACTGCTGCTAAAAAGGTTCATAACTATAACTGCGATCGCCACACTCGCCAGGAGTTGTCTGTCACCCCGCACCAGGATGTCGTCGGTGAGCATTTGAACTAGAAAAGGTGAAGAAATCGACAGCAAACCCAACACTGCATTCAGCAAAAATGCTTCCATTAAAATCGGGCGGTAAATCCCAATCCGGCGCATCCATTTTTGTAAGGAATTGGCGGGGGGTTGACCGTCTGCTGCCGCAAAAAACCGCTCAGCATCGGGTTCTACTAGCAAGCACAGCCAATCTGTCCAAGCTGCTGCTAATTCTGCTCTAGAAACATAGCGCATACCAACAGCGGGATCGCCGATCGCATATTTGTTGCCCTGTTTGCCGTACAAAACAACCCAGTGATAGCCGCTCCAGTGAATAATCATCGGTAGAGGGGCATCATCGAGCTTGTCTAAAATTGCAGCGGCTGCTCGCACCGATCGAGCATTAAAGCCGATCGCCTCAGCTCCTTGTTTCAAGCCAAGTAAACTCGTCCCTTGTTGCCCAGTGCCGGCAAATTCTCGCAAGCGGCTAATTGTAAAATTCTGTCCGTAAAATTTGGCGATCGAAGCCAGACAAGCTGCACCGCAATCTTCTTCGCTCTGCTGGAGAACAACCTGATATTTCATCAACCTGTTTACTTGTCCGAAGAAAGGCATTTCTCGGATAAAAGGAATGTTTTTTAACATTGGGCAAAATGAATAATGAGTAGAGCCTAATGAACATTACTCTTCACCGAGTACCCAATCAGAACAAAGCACCCATAAGTTTATGGGTGCTTTATGAATTCACATCAATAGATAGAGCCCAATTGACAGCACTAAACCTTAATAGTAGCGGTACACTGTTCTGAAGGAACCGTCGCAATTCCGGCGGTACACGACGCGACGCGTCGGACGGTAACAGTTTCGACGGGAATAGTGACCGCCGTTGACGCTAGCTGATTCTTCAGGGGTGAGTTCAGCAAACAGTGAATCGTCCTTTGTTTCTTTCATGATTTGACTCCGTTTAACTTAATAAAATTCAAGGGAAACTAGAAATATTATTTAATTTCTAGAGCCTCGTGTAAATACTGACTAATACTTCTTGTAGTGCTGTGCGACCTCCGGAAGATTACGGATAAATTTTGAAAATTTACTCCATCGCACAACTTGACTCAGCTATCTAAACCACTAGGGTTTTGTAAGGGCGAGCGCGGCTCGGATCGTACAGATAAAGCTGGCTAGGCTGCGGCAGGAAAAACAGCATATTCAGGCCATAGCTGCGGCTGTTATCCGTCTCCCTGTTGCTTTTAGCACCGCTAACACCGCTGGTAATGCTGCCACCGTTGACAGTAGCAGATTCTCCATCGGTTACTTCGATGAAGAGTGAACATTGTTGATTTTCTGACATAAATAACTCCTCTTAATACCTATGTACTTACTTACTACCTACGCATACAGGAAAAACCCGGTAACAGCGCCAAAACTCATTGCTGAAAAGCCATATTTTCATAAGTGTTGCCCGCTGGCTTCACTCCTCTTGATGTTTGGCGAAGTTTGTGGGTAGAGACGGCAAAGCTGTGCGGATTTTTACCTTTACCCTGTGAATTTTGATTTAGACTTCTAAACCTATGCTTGGTTTCCGGAAAGCTGATCGTAAAAGTGACCAAACAAATCAGCGATCGATCTCTCCCTCTCCCCCAACTCAACACTCAAAACTCCAAAGTATTCCCCTCTCCCCCTTGCCGCCATGTCTCTCACTCCCGAAGCCACACCCGCTGAAACCTTTGATAACGACCAGTTTTTGCCCCCTGTCAGCCGCTGGACGACTTTGGGGGGCATTTTGATGGTGGCGACCTTTGGCGGGGTGATTGCCCTCGCTAGCGTCACCAAGTACAGCGCTACAGTCAAAGCAGACGCGATCGTCCGTCCGGCCGGAGAAGTGCGCGTCGTGCAAGCAGCAACCGAAGGAACCGTCGAAAGCATTGCTGTCAGCGAGAATCAGACAGTAAAAGAAGGAGATGCGATCGCCGTTGTAGACGCTTCGCGTTTGGGCGCTCAAAAAAAACTGTTGGAAGAAATAATTAATCAGTCTCAAACCACAGCACAGCAAATCAACCAGCAATTGCGCGACTTAGAAAATCAAATTTTGGCCAGCGCCCAATTTAAAAGCATCGAAAGTGAAAGTTCCGCCCAACAGGAATTAATCGAATCAGCTTTAGTAAAAATCGCCACATCGCTGCCGGATGTCGCCGAGAGACTGGGCAGAAGTCGGCGGGTTTTGCTCGTCAAGCGATCGTCTCTTCAACAACAATTAATTCAAGCTAAAAAAGAACTAAATCAAATTGACTTAAAACTCGAAAATAGCGTGATCCGCACGCCAACGGATGGTACAATTCTCAGATTGGAAGTACGAAATACTGGTCAAACCGTACAAGCCGGCAGCGCGATCGCCCAAATCGTCCCTAGCGACGTACCCCTGGTAGTCAAAGCCAAGGTGACATCCCAAGACATCGCCCGCATCCAAATCGGCCAACCCGTACAGATCAGGATTTCGGCTTTGCCTTTCCCCGATTACGGCACATTAAAAGGAACTGTTAGCGAAATCGCCCCAGATGCGATCGCCACTCAAAATCCCACTAATAATTTAGGTACAGCTTATTACGAAGTGGCAATTAAGCCCGAACAAACTTATTTAACAAAGCTCAAATCCGCCCACGGCCAATTCTTCGGAAACTCCCAGGCCAATGGCCCCCGCCAGTATTCGATTCAATCGGGAATGGAAGGCAGAGCCGATATTATTACCGGCGAAGAAACTGTTCTGACATTTGTTTTGCGGAAAGCAAGGTTGCTCACAGATTGGTAATTAGTCAGTTGTCAGCAGTTAACAGTCAACCGTCAACAGTCAACCGCCAGAAAATTAGAGGCTCTGAAATTGAAATAACGTGTCAATATAGAAATGTGAGTTCAATTCTATTCTTTCCTCATGGGCAAAAAGCGCGTTCTTTCTGGAGTTCAGCCAACGGGCAATCTTCACCTCGGCAATTATCTCGGTGCCATTCGCAACTGGGTAGAAGGTCAAAGTCAGTACGAAAATTACTTCTGCGTAGTCGATTTGCACGCAATTACCGCACCGCACAATCCAGCAACTCTAGCCTCCGACACTTACACGATCGCCGCACTCTATTTAGCTTGCGGCATCGATTTAGAATATTCTACTATTTTCGTGCAATCCCACGTCTCGGCGCACACAGAACTAGCATGGCTGCTCAACTGTATTACGCCGATTAACTGGCTCGAAGATATGATTCAGTTTAAAGAAAAAGCAGTTAAACAAGGTGAAAATGTCAACGCCGGTTTGCTAAATTATCCGGTGTTAATGGCAGCCGACATTTTGCTTTACGATGCCGACAAAGTGCCAGTGGGAGAAGACCAAAAACAGCATTTGGAACTCACCCGCGATATTGTCATCAGATTAAATCACCAATTCGGCACACCCGAAAAGCCAGTATTGAAACTTCCCGAACCGTTAATTCGGACTGACGGTGCGAGGGTAATGAGTTTGACAGATGGCACGCGCAAAATGTCGAAATCTGACCCTTCCGAACAAAGTAGAATTAATTTATTGGATTCGCCAGATACGATCGCCAAAAAAATCAAGCGCTGTAAAACAGATGCCGTGCGGGGTTTGACGTTTGACGACCCCGATCGCCCCGAAGCTAGAAATTTGCTGACACTTTATCTCCTGCTTTCCGGCAAATCTAAGGAAGAAGTAGCAACAGAGTGTGAAAACATGGGTTGGGGAGATTTTAAACCCTTGCTGACAGAGACGACAATTAATGCCCTCAAACCAATTCAGGATAAATACAAGGAAATAATGGACGATCCGGGATATTTAGAGTCTGTACTACGTCGTGGAAGAGAACAAGCAGAAGCTATTGCTAATCAAACTCTAACTAAGGTTAAAACAGCTTTCGGTTATTCTTTACCTGTTTAGTTGTTAGTTGTTAGTTGTTATTGGTTACTGGTGAAGAATAACAACTAACAACTGTCAACTAACTGTCAACTGTCAAATAACAAATAACCAATAACAGACAAATAATCATGAACCGTTTTCGCACAGCCTGCACCACCCCCGGAGAATTTATAATTACCGCCGAAGTTGCCCCGCCAAAAGGTGGCGACATGACTCACACAATTCAAATGGCTGAACGCCTCAAAAACAGAGTCCACGCCATTAATATCACCGACGGGAGTCGCGCAGTGATGCGAATGTGCCCCCTAGCAGTTTCGGCGATTTTAGTGCAGCACGGAATTGAGCCAATTTGTCAAGTTGCTTGTCGCGATCGCAATCAAATTGGCCTGCAAGCGGATCTCATGGGAGCCCACGCTTTAGGCATTCGCAATGTATTAGCACTTACAGGCGATCCCGTCAAAGCGGGCGACCATCCTAAAGCCAAAAGTGTATTCGACTTTGAATCAGTACGGCTGTTACAAGTCATTCAAAAAATGAATGGCGGCAAAGACTGGAATGACAAACCTTTAACCGACGGATTTACCGATTTATTCGTCGGTGCTGCCGTCGATCCGCAATGCCCCAGTTGGTCGGGTTTGCAAAGTCGATTTGAGAAAAAAGTAGAGGCTGGAGCACAGTTTTTTCAGAGTCAATTAATTACAGATTTTGAAGTTTTGGATAAGTTTATGCACCACGTTGCAGCGGGCTGCAACAAGCCAGTTTTAGCAGGAATATTTTTGTTTAAATCAGCTAAAAATGCTGAATTTATTAAAAAATACGTGCCGGGAGTTCACATCCCACAAGAGACGATCGATCGTTTAGCAAAAGCTCCCGAACCCTTGCAGGAAGGCATAAAAATTGCTGCCGAACAAGTCAAGCTAGCGCGGCAGATTTGTCAAGGAGTTCACATGATGGCCGTCAAACGAGAAGATTTAATTCCTCAAATTTTGGATTTGGCAGGAATCGAGCCACTGAGCTAAAATTAACCGACGGGGCGGGTTTTATCAACTATTAATGCCTAACATTAACGATCTCATAAACCTGCCCACCCCCGCGCTACCATTTTGAACATCAAACTGTAGGGGCAGGTTTGACCAACCATCAATGTATAAAACTAATGATCTCGTAAACCCGCCCTCCTCCGCTGTAGATAATCCAATAACTTCTGAGTTTGATTAATAAACTACTTTGAAAAATGCACTATCGACTAAACGCTTATTAAATAGGAGCAACTGGCAATGACTGACTCAGAAATACTTAATTCTGATACCATTAAAACACTAGATACTAGCATATCAGAAGTTACAGTTTACACCGATCGCGCTTTGGTGACGCGGCGCGGTAGGGTATCTCTGACGGGAAACGAGCGAGAATTGGCGATCGCCTCTGTACCCGCAACCCTCGACACAGAGTCAGTCAGGGCCACGGGTGCTGGTACACTTGCTGTGCGATTGCTGGGAGTGCGAACCGAAACAGTGTTTAGCAGCGAACCAGTGGGCGATCGCACTGCCGAATTAACCCAACAAATTCACGAGTTACAAACCCAAAGACGGGGAATTAACGACAAAATAACCGCCCGAAAAATTCAGCTCAAATTTGTCGAAGGTTTGAGCGAAAAAAGCGTCGGTTTCTTTTCCAGCAGCATCGCCAAACAGCAGGTAGGTTTAAACGAAACTGGCGAATTGCTCAACTTTTTAGGAACTAATTATCTCAAATATGTAAGTGCGATCGCCCAACACGAAAGACAGCAGCAAGAATTAGACAAGCAAATAGAAGCTTTGCAGCAGCAGTTGTGGCAAGTACACACTCCCAATTCTCAGCAAAGTTTTAACATCATTGTTGCCATCGAACCCAGCGGCAGCGGCAATTTTGAACTAGAAGTTTCCTATGTAGTCATGGGAGCCCGTTGGGTTCCCCTATACGACTTGCGAGTCAACACTACCAACAACCAAATTAATCTCAATTACCTAGCAGAAGTCAATCAAAATACAGGGGAAGATTGGACGGGAGTATTGCTGACTTTATCTACAGCAAAACCGGGAATGGGAACTTTGCCGCCAAAACTAGAACCCTGGTTTATCGATACTTTAAACTCTACAGTCAAATACCGAAATACCGAGTCAATAGCGCGCTCTAGTCAAACTTTATCAGATTCTTATGGAGATGCGGCGGTATTTGAAGGGATGTCCAGTGGCTTTGCAGGCACTACAATCGACACAGCCTCCCAACCCAGAGAAGCTGAAACAGCCACAGCCAAAGTATCCAGAGAAGGAGGCACCGTCTCATTTCTAGTAGGGGGAAATACCAAGATTCCCAGCGACGGTACACCGCACAAAGTGATGGTTTTAAGAGAAAATTATCCGTTTAAACCAGAATATATAGCCGTTCCGCGATTAGTCAGTTTTGCCTATTTGCAAGCAGTTGTTGTGAATCCGCTGACAGGTGCAACTCTGCTTCCCGGTAAAGCAAATATCTTTCGCGACAACACTTTTGTCGGCAGTGTGCAGTTAGAAAATGTTTCCCCAGGGCAAGAATATAAACTGAATTTAGGAATAGATGAAGGACTCAAAATAGAGCGGGAATTAGTAGAAAGACAAGTAGATAAAAAACTGATAGGCCAGCAGCGGCGCATGAGTTACGCTTATCGCTTAAATGTGACAAACTTGCATCAGGTGCAGGTACACCTGACACTAAAAGAGCAATTGCCAGTCAGCCGCAATGAACAAATTAAAGTGCGATCGACTCTGACTAATCCGAAGATAGTAGCAGGTGAAATGGGGCTGCTAGAATGGATAATGTCTCTGCCGCCGCAAGCAAAGCAAGAGTTATATTACCAGTTTGTTGTCGAACATCCTCCAGAGTTAACAGTCACGGGTTTAGATATTTAATACCAATCAGTTGTCAGTTGTCAGTTGCCATTTGTCAGGAATTACATCTTCCTTCTTCCGACTTCCATCGGACTTCTTCCTTTGGCTATAAAGCAGCTTATTCCTTCCCGCCACACGCCACCAATTTTTTCTGTATACACAACTGTTGAAACACTAAATCTGCTATTGATTCATAAGCTGGGGCTGTGGGGTGTACGCCATCCCGAAAATAACTTTCTACCCTCGTTTTCGGCAATTTTGACCAGGCTGCATGAGTGTCTATGACTGGAATTTTTAAAGCTTTTAGCCGATCGACAAACTCGGATTTAAACTTGGGCTGATTCGGTACGGGCAGTAAATCCGCTCGATCGCAACTATACAACACAAACAATGGAATATTCTTAGCTCGCACCAAAGCAACTATTTGCTCAAATCGCTGCATATTTTCCATAAACCGTTGTGATTCCGACACCGGCACTCTCGCCGCAGGAGAATTCGATACAAAAGCCCTTGACAATTCGGGCATAACGTGTCTTTGAAACACTTCTTGAATTGCCAATAACGGTTTGCGATCCGGCATCAGCGGGTCATTTCCCACCCCCCCGCTGCTGCTTGGAGGTTGTAGCAAATCGTGAGTACCAATTTGCAAAATCACAGCATCGCTTTCAAAAGTGCCAAACTTGCGAATATATCCCAATTGATTGCCAATTCCCCAAGAACCTGCCGAAGCATTCAGCACCTCAACTTGCTTTTTTATGCCCAACAAACGCGCTTCAAACAATTCTGGAATAGTTTCTTTCTGATCGGTGGTATTATTACCGTTGAGAACCGAATCTCCTATCATCAAAATTCTGAGAGTTCCTTCAGGCTTTGCTGAATCGATTTGTTCAGAACGCTGAGAAAATTGATTGTACTCAAGTCTATTGCCAAAGCGATATACAAGTTGATTTGGTGCAAATATATAGCCAGCATTCGCATCAGCTTGCAGCAAGGCCGGATTTCCGAATCCGAGCAAGCGCAAGGCAAGTTCTATCGCACTCAAAGATGCGATCGCACAACCGACAATCCAATACTTAGCTTTCAAAAATTTACCTGTAATTCGTAAACTGCAAAGCCACGGGATAGTCTTCTTGCTTCAAGCGTTGAATCACCAACTGCAAATCATCCTTATCCTTAGCAGACACCCGCACTGCATCTCCTTGAATCGAACCTTGAATCTTCTTAAATTCATCGCGAATCAATTTAGTAATTTGTTTCGCGATTTCCTGACTTATTCCTTTTTTAAGTTTAATTTCTTGACGCACCCGACTGCCGCTAGCAGGTTCAGCTTTACCGTAATCAAAAATTTTCAAAGATAAATTCCGCTTGGCGGCTTTAGTTTGCAAAACAGTGTGAATTGCATCGAGAGTAAATTCGCTGTCCGTATTGACAGTAATTGATTCTGCACCCAATTCCACGGTAGTTTTTGTATCTTTCAAGTCGTAACGGCTTTGAATTTCCCGCACAGTTTGGTCAACAGCGTTAACTAATTCTTGCCGATCGAACTCGCTGACAATATCAAAGGAATAACTAGCAGCCATAAATTAGTAATTGGTAATGGGGCATTGGGCATTGGGCATTGGGCATTGGGCATTGGCACGCGCAGGGCATTGGGCATTAACAACTAACCAATAACCAATAACCAATAACCAATAACCAATAACCAATGACTACTGAAAATTAGCCGTTAACAGCCATTAAACTGAAATAGAATAAAGAAACAGTGCAAGAAGAACTAATCGCAAACATGAGCGATCGCCCCAGCGGCACATTCAGAATATAGAAAACCGAAAACAACAACCGGGCGATCGTAAAAGCGATCGCAGCCCAACCCGCCGATTCCGAATCTACCCCCGTCACAAAAGCCATCAAAGCCGCCGCTGAAAACAGCATAAACGTCTCAAACGAATTTTGGTGAGCCCAAGTTGCCCGCTGAGCGTAAGCAGGCAACTTCTCAAACATAGCGCGGGGGGCTGCTTGG
The DNA here is from genome assembly GCF_036705715.1 of Microcoleus sp. AT3-D2. NCBI lineage: Bacteria > Bacillati > Cyanobacteriota > Cyanophyceae > Oscillatoriales > Microcoleaceae > Microcoleus > Microcoleus sp. AT3-D2. Next base: position 23,976 of record NZ_JAUBVE010000060.1, read on the forward strand.
TCATAGCCTAGCTGCAAGCGGGCGAACGCAACCACCAAAAACGGTGCGTAAACCAGCGCAGCAGCAGCCGCAATACAATCCAGCAGAATAACCGACACAGGCAATCCCAACACCATCATCCGCCTCGCAGTTCAATCAAAATAGAACAGAGTAACCACCTTGCGCTGTTCCTCCGCATCCTGGCAAGTTTTCAGCAAAGTGTGGCTTTCGTGAAAAGCAAAACAGATCAGTTGCTGACAGCGAGAAATAATCTCCTGATTGCACATGGCGCTTGCTTCCGGGAGAGACAAGCTATCATTTTTGGGATTTTCTACCAAATGTATGACTTGTTCGAGTTGCTCGCGAGACTCCCGAGGCTGGCGACTCATGCTTTGTGGCAAAATCACCGTCAGCAGATTAGGATCTGCTCGCATTGCCCCCCGAATTGCGGCTGAATTGGTGCCTGTAGCGCCAGATGTGATGAGCTGATTGCCTCCCAGAACTATGGCGTAGCTCAGCATCTCAATTAGCTGCTGGTGGGTAATAGGAACGTGGCGAGAACCCAAAAGAGCAATCCGCTTGGAGCTGGTTTGCTGGATCGCCGCAAGTTCTTGTAAAAAATCATCTACTCTGGGTAGCTCAATTGATTGACTCAAAGAATTTATTAAATTAAATAAAACTACGTTGTGGATTTTAGCAGACTCACTAGCCATTGCCGCCAAAAAGAAGTTAAGAATTGCTGATTGACCGGATCAGACTAGAGGAGCGGGAGAGTTGAGGAAGCCAGAGCTCAAGGTAGAATTCAAGAAAAATTGAGAATTTAAGAATTTTAGCTTTTTATTTATTTAAACAAAAAGTTCTCTCTGCCGAATACCTTCTTCCTTCAGCTCCGGCTCTCTTCTTAATGGACTCGATCGCTCAGGCCCAAGGATGCCATCATGCCATCAAGGTCAAAATGTTCTGCCATTAGCTGAGTAACGCATTCCACCTTGATCGGTTCGTGCAGGCGCACGCTGCCAAAGGTGCTGTCGATAATTTCCACCGTGGTTAAGGTATCCAAATCAACAGACAAAACCGGAATTTCCATTTCTTCTGCCCTGCCGATCACCAGCGGAGAAGGAGGCAAGTGGCCTGTCAAAATTAAGCACTGAGTCGAGCTCTCCAGAGCCGCTAGCTGAATGTCCGTGCGATCGCCCCCCGTCACCACCGCCATATTTCTCGCTTTGCGGAAATACTTCAGAGCAGAACTAACATTCATCGCGCCAATTGTCAAGGTTTCCACCATCAAGTCCAAACGGTCTCGACGGCACAGCACATCAGCTTTCAATTGGTGCACCAATTCTTTGACGCTGACACTTCGCAGCAAAGCACTTCTCGGCAGCATTCCCAAAACTGGAATACCCGCAGCCTCCAGAAAAGGCCGCACAGTCGCCGTTACGGATTCGAGTTTGTCCGAGGGAACGTCATTGAGTACCACGCCCAGCAACCGCGAACCCAAACGCTGTTTAGCCGACAGCAAATCGTCTACATACAGATCGATCGGGCGGGCTATCAACAGCACAGAGGCATCAACTGCCTCAGCGATTTGAGCCAAAGACAAATCAAACAGACTGCCCTCCTCCAAATTAGCTGGGCCTTCTAACAGCGCTAAGTCTCCGCTGGGAGTTTGCAAATATTGCGCTAAAGACTGGCGGTAATCTGTCTTGTCTTCTCCCCGCAAACGCTTGTGAACCGTCTCTTCATCCAAATACAGCAGTGTTGACGGCATCTGACTTTCTGAGAGCTTCAGCGTTTCTACCGCGAACCGCACGTCTTCGTCCTCGAACCCAGCTCCTGGCGAGCTGAAACAGGTTCCCAGAGGTTTGCCGTAGGCGACGGCCAGTCCTTTTGCCCGGAGTCCGAGTGCCATCCCCAGGGCGATGGCAGACTTGCCGCTGTAAGCTTTTGTGGAACCGATCAGCAAATATTTAGTCAATTTGGGTACGCCTTCAATCCTCAATTTGCACCTGTCTATTTCAATAAATTTAGTTTTTCAACAGTATTTTTGAACTGATCCTCAATTTAGCAATACTATATTATACTCGATTTTGTCGTTTTTGCGCCGATCAATTTTTTGATTGAAACTTTTATTCACCTATTGGCAACCCTTTTCTTCGCATTTTTTTTCACATTTTTTGTGAAAATAGGGGTTTTATTATATTTTTTATCCGCAGCTTTTGACAATTACTCATAAAGCGTGAGTGCCTTAATAACCGTTTTTGGGGTGACAATTTTCCTAAAAATTTATTGCTTAATTTAGACATTGCTACCGAGCAGTTGAAAATAAAAACAACACAGTATAAATATTGAGTGGAATTTTTTCTCCCGGCAAAAGGCTTGTCAGTAGAATTAACGTCATATTTCTATGGATAAAGTACAGGTATTCCGTAGGGAGAAAGCATGGTCTGTGTCCTAATCAGTTTTGCATACCATTCAAAATGGATATGTATTATTAATTATTAATTATTAAGCTGTTGTGCCTTTAAATAGGGTATAATAAAAAATGAGTTTAGTCAATCTATACAAAAATGCCAGCTAAAAACCATCTCAATCCCAAACAAATAGAGAAAGTACAGAAAGCTTTAAAAGAGGACGAAAAGGCAAATATTAGAGAAAGAATTCTAATTTTATTATTGCTCAATGACGGCAACACACAATCTAAAATTGCTGATTTTTTGGGTTGCTCAGTCAATAAAGTATCTTATTGGTGTGTCAAGGGAGACCCAGACAATCTAGAAAGTCTAATTGATGAGAGAATGAAGGGAAATCACAAAAAAGCCACAGATAAATATATAGATATGTTATTAGAAACTATCGAAAAATAGCCTCAAGAATTAGGATATAATTTTGGACGATTGACAGCGCAGAGATTAGCAACATACTTATAAAATCCACAGGAATAAAATTAAGTGGAGGGCAAGTTCGGAGGATATTAAACAAAAAAAAGTATGTTTACATCTGGGCTAAGTATAGCCTAGAGTCGAAGAGAAATTCCGAAAAAAGAACAGCGTTTAAAATAAAGATAGCCGAATATTTAAAAGTATAAAAAGAAACGCCAGAACGTTTACAGGTATGGTTTTAAGACCGAGAGTGGATTGAGTTTAAGAGTCACCATCAGAAAGAACTGGTGTAAAAAAGGCAGCCGCACAAAGGCACGAGGAGACCGGAGAAAAGGCAGAGTTAATGTAATGGGAGGAGTGAGAAGTTCGGATAAAAAAAGGTGGTAGAGTCCCTCAAAAAGGAAATTCATATAATTTTTATCAAGTGCTAAAACTGTTTTATGAAGAGCTAATTAATGAATGGTATCAGCAGGTAATCAAGCCTCATAATTTGCTGAAAAAGGAGCCAAAATAGTTATTATCCTTGATAATGCTAGTTTTCATAAGAAAGAAGAGTACCTCAAAAAAATTGAAACAGAAATGCCTAATCTCCATTTAGAATTTCTCCCCGAATATAGCCCCGACTATAACTTAATTGAATTAGTATGGCATTCGGCAAAAGAATATATTGCCAATCGACTTTTTACATTAATTGAAGAGCTAGAGTATTTATTGCACCGCCTCTCAAATGAAGGGTAATTAATAATTAAATGGGGTCGCAAAATCAAAAATAAGGGTAATGCTTGTATCACAGTTTAAATGTGCAACAGCTTAGTGCGATCGCCCGCGTTCAAACTGAGCGGAGGCAATGCGAGCAATAAGCTCCTTAGAATCGGGCTTATAGCTTCTAATATCAACTCCGCTAGCATCGGAATTGTAAAATCGAATCAACACTCAATACTCAACTATCATTGAGTTTTTCCATCCCTCCTTCAACAGTCAACAGTCAACAGTCAACAATAATTCCGGTGCAACCGGAATTGATATAAACACATAAATTGTCAGGCGACGTGGGCTGGCATTTCGGCAGCCCAAAGGCTGATTGCGATGCCAGCCCGATCGCAGTTCAAGGAGTGTAGATTGATTTTCCTTGGACGGATCTATAGCGCTTTCCTCTCAGCTACCGAGTCGCAAAATTTGAACGAAATCGGACGGCGCGATCGCACTCGCTTGCACCCCATTCAAAACTGCCAAGAGTTCCCCAGAGTTAGAAATTCTTATGAAAGTTGTGGGACTGGCCTCTTGCCCGTCTGTGCCTTGGCTAATACTCAGTTGAGTGAAAGTCAAACCGCCCGCTAAACTCAGCAAATCTTCCCCTTTCCTGAAGTCGGATATTACATCACTTCCTTGTGCGGGTGTCAAGACAAATAAGTCGCGTCCGCTGCCGCCGAGCAAAGTATCGCTGCCCTCATCGCCAATCAGCACGTCGTCGCCAGCACCGCCGACCAAGCTGTCACTGTCTTTGCCTCCCAAAATCGTATCGTCGCCAGCATCGCCGTTGATGGTATCGCTGCCTTCATTGCCGAACAGCAGGTCATTACCAGCACCGCCGCACACTTGGTCTTGACCGCCAGCAACGCCGACAGGCAGGGGGCTGCCAATATCCCCAAACACCGTGTCATCCCCCTCGCCGCCGCAGATAGAGTCATTGCCTTGGTCGCCGAACAGCAAGTCGCTGCCCGAGTCGCCTAAAACTACATCGTTACCCTTGCCGCCGCGCGCAGTATCGTTGCCGTCACCGCCAGAAAGGGTATCAGAGGCATCCTGACCGGAGAGGAAGTCGTTTCCCTTGGCACCCAATAACAAGTCGTTCCCGGCGCGATCGCGGTCAGATTCGCTGTTGGTGCCACCGTAGAGGCTGTCGTTTCCCTCCTCGCCCACAACAGTGTCAGAACCCCGTCCGCCCCATATCAGGTCGTTATCTTTGCCCCCGAAAGCAGCGTCGTTGCCCTGACCGCCGAACACGGTGTCGTAGCCTGCTTGACCGTTAAGGTAGTCGTCGCCGGGCCCGCCCAACAGCAAGTCGCGATCGACCTGTGGTCCAACAGGAATGTTGCTGATCAATCCGCCAAATAGGTTGTCGTTGCCTGCCAAACCGACAAGAACATCGTCTCCGCCCAAACCGTTGATGCCGTCACTGTCACTGGTGCCAGTGAGGATCTCGTTTGTATCCGTACCAGCCAGGTTGTTTTGAACAAGATTGAAACCATGAAGAGGACTGATCTCCGGTAAGGTAATTTGCGCGCAAATGCAATCTGGATCTTCAGTTGGCGGCAGGGTGGGGACGGGAGTTGGTTCGGGGATTGGAGTTGGGGCTGGAGTTGGTGCTGGAGTTGGTGCTGGTGTCGGCGGCACGATAATTGTGGGCGAAAAGTTGATGACTGGTGCTGGTGTCGGCGCTGGTGTCGGCGTCGGCGGCACGATAATTGTGGGCGAAAAGTTGATGACTGGTGCTGGTGTCGGCGCTGGTGTCGGCGTCGGCGGCACGATAATTGTGGGCGAAAAGTTGATGACTGGTGCTGGTGTGGGGGAAGAGATGTCGTTGTCGGCGATGGTGACAGTAACTGGTGCGATCGCCACTGGCAAGTATTCGGCCGCGCTGCCGGAGGCGACGCTGTGATTGATCGTGCCGCTGTGCGCTCCTTCTACAACAGTGTCGTCGGTTGCTTTGACGGTGACTGTTTGCGGTGCATCCCAATTAGCCGGAGTGAAAACGAGCGGAGCGATCGCATCTATTTGACTGCCCGCAGCGAAATTGACCGTAACGTTAGCTGTCGGCGCTTTGGTAAGGACAATGTTGTAGGTGCCTGCTACACCGCCTTCTGCTGCATTGGTGCTGTTAGGAGTGACGGCAATGCCGGGGGAGTCGTTGTCGATAATCAACACATCGACTGGAGAAATGCCGATATTGTTGTAAGCCAGATCCGTGCTGCTAGCGCTGGCTGCGATCGTGCTCAGGTGCGTTCCTTCGACGGCGGAGTCGTCGGTTGCTTTGACAGTGGCGGTTTGAGGCAGGTTCCAGTTAGCCACAGTGAATGTGAAGGAGGCGATCGCTTCTATTTGACTGTCTGTCGCGAAGGTAACTTTAACGTCGCTTGAAGGCTGTTCCGTTAATACCGCGCTGTAACTGCCATTGGCACCGCCTTCTGCTGCATAAGTAGTTGTGGGAGTAATTTTTACCCCGGCCGTCGAGGTAGCTGTGTCGTTGTCGGCGATGGTGACAGTAACTGGTGCGATCGCCACTGGCAAGTATTCGGCCGCACTGTCGGCGGCTACGCTGGAAAGAATGAACCCGCTGTGCGCTCCTTCTACAACAGTGTCGTCGGTTGCTGTCACCGTTACTGTTTGCGGTGCATCCCAATTAGCCGGAGTGAAAGTAATGGGAGCGATCGCATCTATTTGACTGCCCGCAGCGAAATTGACCGTAACGTTAGCTGTCGGCGCTTTGGTAAGGACAATGTTGTAGGTGCCTGCTACACCGCCTTCTGCTGCATTGGTGCTGTTAGGAGTGACGGCAATGCCGGGGGAGTCGTTGTCGATAATCAACACATCGACTGGAGAAATACCGATATTGTTGTAAGCCAGATCCGTGCTGCTAGCGCTTGCTGCGATCGTGCTCAGGTGCGTTCCTTCGACGGCGGAGTCGTCGGTTGCTTTGACAGTAGCGGTTTGAGGCAGGTTCCAGTTAGCCACAGTGAATGTGAAGGAGGCGATCGCTTCTATTTGACTGTCTGTCGCGAAGCTAACTTTAACGTCACTTTTTGGCTGGCTGTTGAGGGCTACTTGATAGGTGTCGGTTGCGCCGCCTTCGGCGACAATGGTGCTGCCGCCTGTTTGGGTAACAGTCACGCCAGCAGGAGCATTAGTAGCTGTGTCGTTGTCGGCGATGGTGACAGTAACTGGTGCGATCGCCACGGCCAAGTATTCGGCCGCGCTGCCGGAGGCGACGCTGTGATTGATCGTGCCACTGTGCCCTCCTTCTACAACAGTGTCGTCGGTTGCTTTGACGGTGACTGTTTGCGGTGCATCCCAATTAGCCGGAGTGAAAACG
>NZ_JAUBVE010000060.1:31023-46327 GCF_036705715.1 Microcoleus sp. AT3-D2
GCCGTCGAGGTAGCTGTGTCGTTGTCGGCGATGGTGACAGTAACTGGTGCGATCGCCACTGGCAAGTATTCGGCCGCGCTGCCTCCTGCCACGCTGTGATTGATCGTGCCTGTGTGCGCTCCTTCTACAACAGTGTCGTCGGTTGCTGTCACCGTTACTGTTTGCGGGACATTCCAGTTAGCCGGAGTGAAAACGAGCGGCGCGATCGCATTTATTTGACTGCCGGCAGCGACATTGACGGTAACGTTAGCTGTCGGTTGAGTGTTGAGGGAGACTTCGTAACTGTCTGTCGCGCCGCCTTCGGCAGCAGTCGTGCTCGCAGGAGTAATTGTGATGCTGGGCGTATTGGGAGTAGCGACATCGTTATCGGTGATGCTGACTGTTACCGGCGCGATCGTCACAGGCAGATATTCCGCCGCACTGTCGGCGGCAATGCTGTGGTCGATCGTACCTGTGTGCAGCCCTTCGACTAAACTGTCGTCGGTAGCTTCCACCGTGACTATCTGCGGTAGGTTCCAGTTATCTGAGGTGAAAGTAAATGTGGAAATCGAATCGATTTGAATGCCCGTATTAAAGTTGACATTAACAGGCGCAGTCGGTTTGCTAGTCAGCGCTACCTTGTAACTGCCTGTGGCGCCGCCTTCGGTAGCAGTCGTGCTGGCAGGAGTAATTGTGACTCCGGCGGTATCGTTGTCGGTAATTTGGGCTGTCACCGAGGCAGTAGCAATCAGGTTGTATTGAGCGTCTGTACTGGTGACTTGGTGTGCGATCGTACTGGAGTGCGTGCCTTGAGCCACACCATCGTCCACGGCTTGCACATTCACCAGTTGAGGCACGTTCCAGTTGTCGGGAGTAAATTTCAGAGCGATCGGGATCCCACCTCCAATCCCCACGTCGCTTTGGGCATCTGGCGAGGCGGTGACAGTAACATCGGCAGCAGGCTTGGTGGTCAATACCGCCGTATAGATATCCGTAGCCCCACTTTCGCCGATTTTGGTGGTGCCGCCAGTTTCGGTAATTTTTACGCTCGGCGTGTCGTTGTCGGTAATTGGCAAAGTCAGATTGGCAACATCAGTGCCGTCCAGCGTCACGGGCACAGCGCCGTCGTAATTAGCGTCTCCACTGGTGACACTGCCGGTAATCGTGCTGCTGTGAGGGCCTTCGGCTAAGGCATCGTCCGCTGCTCGGACAGTGATAGTTTGAGGGACGTTCCAGTTGCTCGGAGTAAAGTTGAAGCTGACGGGGTTTCCTGCCCCCGTCCCCAAGTCTGTCTGGGTGTCGGGTTTAAGAGTAAAGATTACCAGTTCGGTGGGCTGACTTCTGAGCGCTACTCTGTAAGTGTTGGGGCTGCCGCCTTCTGCCAGAGCGGTGTTTGTAGGCTCTGAGGTGACAACAATGCCTCTGGTATCATTGTCGGCGATCGTCAGGCTGGCTGTATCTGAGGAGCCGAGAATGTAGTTGGTGCCCGGAGCGATGGTGAATATGACATTTTCATTGGGGTCAAAAATATTGTCATCAATCGGAGTAATTGTCAGATCGACGCTTGTCTGCCCAGCCGGAATGATCACTGTGCCGCTAGTTGGCGTGAAGTTGGTGTTAGTACCCGTTGCAGTATAGTCAGTGGTAAAGGTGGCAGACCCCGCTACATTGAAATTGAAAGAAAGCTGTCCGTCGCTGTTGGCGGTGCGGGTGATTCTAAAGGTCCCTGGAATCGAACCAGCTTCTGCCGGACTACCCAGTGGGGTAATGCTGAGGACGGGGAGATTTACTTCATTTGGCGGTAGCGTCCCAAATATGGTGGTTGTGGCGTAGCTAGTAGACTGATTACCTTCAAGCGAAAATCTATTTCGCAGGGCCAGGGTCAGGTCGTAGGGGCCTGTGCCAACTGGGAGAGGGTCGACAAATTGATCTGCATCCAGGTCGTCGCCGTATACTGAGTCGTCTAGCGCACCGCCGAGGGTAATCTTGTCGCGCAACTCTACGAATTCGTCAATTTCGTAGCGGCCCGGTAAGGCATTTGACCCCCCTATACCAGTAATCCCGACAAAGGTCGCTGGTGTTGCAGGATCGTCTCCGCTGTCCGTTTCAAAGAGAATTTCCTCCGTACCTGAAACACGACGACCGCCAGTGTCTGCAATAGAGCCATCAAATTGCAAGTCGCCGTCAACATAACGCATTAACTCAAAGTCTACTCTTGTATTTCCAGGGTTTGTAATCCTGTAGGTTTGAGTTAAAAGACTCCCTTTCCTGTCCCCATTTACTACTAGGTCTGTAACCGTCTGAGTCAGTACAAAATTAAGACCACCAAAATTGAAGGTGCTTGTAGCAGTGGTTGCAGTTGCATTTGGGTTAAAGACTGGATTGAGTCCGCCTGTATTGCCGATGGAGCCGGTAGTCAGAAAAGTATATCCTCCTGTACCGCCCACCCTCATGGCTACCCCAGACTGAAAAGTGGTGCTCGCGGCTGCTGAGGGACCGAGGGGGTCATAATTCGCACCTGAAGCACCTCCAGTGCCACCAACAGCGGAGCCAAAAGACCCAAAGGCATCTACTCCGACTGTAAGGCCTCCATCCCCTGCTGCTGTATTCAAGGTAGGTAAGGTAAAGGCATAATTTTTCAGTGTTTCAGGTTGAATTGCTAAAGCTATTTCAATTTGGCCTGTGGTTGTCTGAAGCTGCCAATCTCCTCCTAAAGCTGCACTCCCGGTCAAGGTTGTAGAAGCTGCGATTTTTTTCCCTGTAAGCCGGCTTATTTGCTCCACGAATGCTTTGCCCCAGCCTGCTGCAACACTGCAACCGTAAAGCAGAATCTCTGCTTTTGCACTCAGCGATTCTGCCCATTTTTTCAGTTGGCTGGTGTAGGAGTTGAGAGTATCTAAACTTAATTGAGCTGTGCCTAATTGCAAGCTGCCCGGACTGCCGTGGCAGATGACGTGCAGTGCAGATACCTCCTGACAACCGGCCAGATACTCGCTAATCTGGGCAATACCGTCTTGGTTCGAGTCGAGGATAACTGTTGTGATTCCGGGTTTGACTCCGGCAACTAAGGTTTGGTAATCTGCAACGGCTGTGTCTATAAAAACAATCTCTGAAATTTCTGGGCCCAAAGTGCCGATCACCTGCTGAGAATCCGCAGGTTTTGCACTACCAGGGGCGACATTTGCTGCGTCTTCAATAGTAAATTGGGTCGGGCGATCGCTAATTAAAGAATCTGTATAGAGTTCCTGGGTGAGCGGAGTCATAATATACCTCTGGCAAAAATTCGTAGGTTTTCATTTGTAGCTACAATATCTTCTTATATGTAGCGTTCTCTCTGTTATGCACTTACTCAAAATTATCTAGGAGTAATTACAATAACTGATATTTGGCGTTTTTATACTTAAGTGTTTGCTAAATAGCTGCTAGAAGGAATTGCTATAATTTAATTCGGCTTTCAGCCACTTCCTTGCAAAATTTAAGCATGACAGTACGATCGCCCTAATGGCGTTTGAGAAATTGTCTCAGAGAACCCATAACAAAAAAAATCAGGACTTATATTAAATCCCTTCGATCGCAAGATTACTTAAAACTCTTGCTGATGACACGTGGGATTATTTAATCTATTTTCGTAGAAATTAACTCATCCTAATTTGGTTCTCATCCTCGCATATGTCAGTAATATTGCTGAGTTTTTTTACAAAAATTAATACATGGAAAAAGTTCGGAGTTTGGTGCGAAAAATGTGTCTTGCCTCACATTTTGCACCTATCCGAAATAGGTTTTTGCGCTTTTCCCACAACAAATACAGCAGTTTTAAATTGGATGAAATACAGGTAGGGACTCAGGTAAAGCCTGAGTCCCTACGCGAAATCTGTATCACGCTCAACAGAGAACTGCGGTAGATTTACTTACTTTACCAATGGGGATAAGTGCTGGCTCCCAAAGGGATTATTGAGAATGATCCAAGAACTCACTTACTATTTCCGCTTCTCAAATAGGGCTGGCGCACCAATCATGTAATGTTGCCGTCGTGGCTTTACACTATTGGTGCGCCAGTTATAGCGCCCGTCAATCGATTTTAGATTTTAGATTTTAGATTTTAGATTGAAGAAAGCGACCCCACTGATAAATCCAGGGGCTGTTGATCGGGAGCGAGGAGCTTTTTTATCGATCCCCGAATCAATCCGGGGGCCCCGGATTAAATTGCTTGATTGTCAATGGCGGACTTTCGGGAGTGCGGCTGCGGTGAAAGTTATTCATCCATTCGCATCAGCTTGCGGTAAAACGTTTTAGAAAAATCGACGGTACGAGTTCGCTGAAATGTCAGAAGTACCTCAATTAAGCAACTAACAAACTCAGAGCTTTGCATAGTCACTTCGTAGCTGAGTTCAGCATTGCCGTCAAATAACACCCGACAGCGGGTTAAGTCGATCGGCAGCGACGAGATATTCCAACTAGCGACAAAGGGCACGCTCTCCCCGCCGTCAATTTTTCTTGCCCCCTCCAAGCTTTTGAGCTTGTAGAGGCCAATAGCGTGCGGTAAAAACTTGCGCCTGGGCTCTTGACAGAAAGGCGCGTAGACTTTCACTTCTTTGTCATCGGCTGGCTTGAGTTGAGGAATAGACATATTTCCACCTCAGACAATTATTACTAACAGATAGTTTAGATCCCCAGAAAAAACTAGCAGATATTCCTGGTCGATCGCAAGCAAAAGTCAACCCAAATACTCTATGCAGTGCCCCTTTACCAGGGCCGTACAAGCACCGAACCCGCTGGTTGTCCTCCCGTCCGCTTTCGACAAAAGTCCAGAAACTGATACAGTAGATGCTTATATCTAAAATCAAAAACTATTGGTGGTTGAATCAAGTAACCTATGCAGGAGAGTTCTTGGCCAGAAAACGACGCTCGCAGCGAGCTTAACTTGGACATCTCTGATTTAGCTCAAGAAGAGCTCAAGAGTTTGACCTCGCACTCGAAGCTCAGCAAAGTATTTGCTATACCAGACATTGGCGACAGGGTGTTTGACGCGGAAACAAAAGCAGAGCTCCCGGTTGCGGTGTCTGTGCCGGGAACTCCCTCTTTTCCTCAAAATCTGTACCGGGGACGTCGCGGAAAAGCCGCCGCAGTGTTGACTGCGATTTGGGCCGGCACGATCGCCCTGCACTTGATTTCTTGGGGTGCGTGGGTAGTGTGGGGGTTGACGGGACTGCTGTGGATGCACGCATTTCGAGTTTTGTTTGCTTCGCCCAAGCCCGCACTGCCGCCTCTTGCCGATGAAAGTCGAGAGGATTGGCCTTATGTGTCGCTGCTGGTGGCCGCGAAAAATGAGGAGGCGGTGATTGCCCGATTCGTAGAATCCATCTGCAATGTAGACTATCCCATCGACCGCTACGAAGTTTGGGCGATCGACGATCACAGCAGCGACGCCACGCCGCTAGTATTGGAAAAGCTAACCAAAAAGTACCCCCAGCTCAAAGTATTTCGCAGAGGAGCAAATGCCAGCGGCGGCAAGTCGGGAGCCCTGAATCAAGTGTTACCGCTGACTCGCGGGGAATTTGTCGGAATATTTGACGCCGACGCGACGGTAACGCCGGATTTGCTGCGCCGGGTGCTGCCAGCGTTTCATGGAGAAAAGGTAGGGGCTGTGCAAGTCAGAAAAGCCATCGCCAATGCTTCGGTAAATTTTTGGACTCGTGGCCAAGAAGCAGAAATGGCTCTAGACAGTTTTTTCCAGCAGCAGCGGATTGCGATCGGCGGCATTGGAGAATTGCGCGGTAACGGCCAATTCATGCGTCGCACCGCCTTGGAAAGCTGCGGAGGCTGGAACGAGGAGACGATTACCGACGACCTGGATTTGACGGTGAGGCTGCACCTAGACCGATGGGACATTGAATTTCTCGCTTTCCCAGCCGTGTCAGAAGAAGGAGTCACTAACGCTCGCGCTCTGTGGCACCAGCGCAATCGCTGGGCAGAAGGCGGCTATCAGCGTTATCTTGACTACTGGCGGCTAATTTTGCGGAACCGCATGGGAACTGGGAAAACTTGGGATTTATTTGGATTTTGGGTGTCTCAATATTTCTTACCCACAGTAGCGCTACCCGACTTTGTGATGTCAATTGCGCTGCGCCGGATGCCGATCGCCAGTCCCATAACTTTTATGACCCTTACATTGTCGGTGGTGGGAATGTTTGTCGGTTTGCGCCGCACTCGCAAAGAGACCAAATTTGACGTTAAAAGAGTTTTTCTCACCTTGCTGCAAACGCTGCGGGGTACTGTGTATATGTTCCACTGGCTGCTGGTAGGGACTGTGACGGCTCGGATTGCGGTACGGCCAAAGCGGCTGAAATGGGTTAAAACCGTCCATCAAGGCGCTGCTAGTAGCATCAAGTAAACAATTAGCAGAAATATCTGGGCACAGTATTGCCCAAAGTCCGAACATTTTCGGACACAAAAAAACACCAACTATCGCCAAATATGTCCCCGCCAGAGCCGGCAATAAAATTTGGCAATTCCGAGAAAAAAACACTTGGCAACAGCTTAGGTAATAGGTAATCGGTGAGCGGTAATAGCGAATAGGTAATCGGCAATACAAAAGTCGAAAATTAAAAGATAAAAGCGAGAAATTTTAACTTTTAACTTGACAAAAAACCAATTACTATCTATTAATTATGAATTGCCAATTAGGACGAATTGCTTGTTGCCAACTACCCGTCACCCGTAATTGATAAATGGATTTGTTAGAGTACCAAGCTAAATCTTTATTTCGCCAGATGGCAATTCCGATTTTGCCGTCGCAGCAGATTGACAATCCCGCCGACCTCAAAGGACTGAAAATTCCTTACCCCGTTGTACTCAAATCGCAAGTGCGGGCTGGGGGACGGGGCAGGGCAGGCGGTATCAAGTTTGTAGAAAATACGATCGATGCAGTAGCTGCAGCCCAAACAATTTTTAATTTGCCGATCGAGGAGGAATATCCCCAAGTCCTGCTGGCAGAAGCAAAGTATAACGCCGACCAAGAATTGTACTTAGCGGTACTCCTAGACCCCGTAGCGCGACGCCCGGTTCTTTTGGGTTCGAGCCAAGGAGGTATGGATGTCGAAGGGTCGATCGAGCAAATGCAGCAAGTTGCCGTAGATCAAGAATTTTCCCCATTCTACGCGAGGCGTCTGGCGCTGAAAATGGGATTGCAGGGAGACTTGATTCAATCGGTGAGCACCATTGTCGAAAAAATGTACCGGCTGTTTGCCGAAAAAGATTTAGATTTAGTAGAAATCAATCCTCTCGGCATCAGTCCAAGGGGAGAGGTAATGGCTTTAGACGGTAAAGTCACCGCCAACGACGATGCCTTGGGACGACATCCAGATTTGGCAGCACTCTCGGAGAAGAAGCAAAGCAGCGGGTTGGCACGGGAAAGAAGAAGTCCCCATGCTGGGGGTGATCGCTCCCATTCCCACTCGAAGGTTCAGCAGTCGCCGGAGTTTGACCCCAAATCTAAATCCCCAATCTCGAATTCCGAATCCCTGCAATTAATCGAACTAGACGGGAATATCGCGATTTTGTGCAACGGAGTGGGCCTGACAATGGCAACTTTAGATGCTGTAACCCACCAAGGAGGAAAACCCGCTAATTTTGTGAATATTGGTTCCCTAGACCGCTACTATGCAGCAAATGCCCTGCGCGATCGCGTGGAGTTGGGTCTGGAGTTAGTCGCTCAGGATAAAAGCGTTAAGGTGATACTTGTAAATATTTTGGGCAGCGCCTCCAAGACGGAGGAAATAACCGCTGCAGTAGCCGGCTATTTGGAACGGAAAGCTCGCGCTAACCGCCACATCCAAGTTGTGCTGCGGCTGGTAGAGATCGATGCTGATGCTGTTAAAAAGCGTTTGGGACAGTTGCCGGTGCAGCTAGCTAGCACTTTGGATGAGGCCGCGGCCGCTTCTGTATCCTCCGCCAAGTAGCGACAGTCGATCGGCAAAAGACGAGAGTTATGGACAGACGAAGGCCTTCTGCTTTTTAAAGATCGAGTGTCAAGTGGGAAAAAATGAATTTAACTCCTGAAAGCAAAGTCCTAGTACAGGGCATTACAGAATCTCCCGCGTCCACCCGCGCCGCCCTGATGATGAAAGCATACGGCACGAATGTAGTCGCCGGTGTTAGTCCCGGTCGGGGGGGGCTGGAAGTGGAGGGAATTCCGATTTTTGATTTGGTAGAACAAGCAGTGGCTGCAGTGGGTCACGTTGACACTGCGGTAATTTTGGTAGACGCTTACTCGGTGCTGGATGCTGCTTTAGAAGCGATCGCCGGAGGAATTCGGCAAATCGCGATCGTTACTGGGGGAGTGCCTCCTCTGGATATGGTGCACTTAGTTAGAAAAGCAGAAGCCACCGAAACTTTGGTAATCGGGCCCAACAGTCCGGGGATTATTGTCCCCGACAAACTGCTGCTGGGAACTCACCCCAAGGAATTTTACACTCCCGGCCCGGTGGGAGTGATCAGCCGCAGCAGCACTTTGACTTACGAAGTTGCCCTAGAACTGACGGAGGCTGGCTTGGGACAGTCGATGGCGGTTTGTATTGGCTGCGACGCGATTGTCGGTTCTTCTTTTATGCAGTGGCTGCAAATTTTGGACGAAGACGACAGTACGGAAGCGATGGTTTTGGTGGGGGAAGTTGGCGGGTGGAGTGAACAAGCTGCTGCTTCTTACATCGCTTCGGCGATCGACAAACCCGTGGTTGCTTATCTAGCCGGCCGCTACGCTCCCAAGGGGCCGTCTTTGGGCCACGCCGGCATTCTGATCAGTTCTCGGGCGGCTGCCCAGAAAGCCTTTGGAGTTACGGCCCCAAACAAAATGGCTGCCTTTGAAGAGGCGGATATACCTGTGGCGGCTCGACCTTCGGAGGTTCCTAAGTTGCTCAAAAAATTGCTCAAGAAAAATTGATTGCTTTGGGAGTTTTCACAAAAGTCCTAACCCTCTTGGGGGTTGGGATAGGGGTAGTGCGGGGGCGGGTTGGGTCTCAAAAGTGTCTGCAGAATGCCACAACAGCCGCTTCAACCCGCCTTTAGGACACATTTATGATTTTTTTACCAAAGCCCTCTGACTGGCGTCACAGGCTGCGGTGCGGGTGCTGGCAAGGGGGCGACGCGGCGCGGCGCTGGAGGCGGAGTTGTTGGCTGCACGCTGCGGCTAGGTTTGATCGGACTTTCGGGGCGAGTTGTTTCAGTTGTGCGAGTTGTCGATCGCGTCACATCTTCAAGCAGGCTTCGCAGAGTTCCGGCTATACTCTGAACTTTCCCAACAGCGGTGCGAACGCTGGCCACATCTACGTAAACCTCGTTGAGAGGATACTTTTTCAGGATTTCCAGCAGCGATACCTTACCGTCATCCCCGGATGCCAGGATCACCGCTGCCCGCAAAGCTTTCCCACTTTCTGTGCGGCGCTGAGTCCGAATTGCTTGACCGATGTCGTCAGTGATTTTTTCTCCTGGGGTGCTGTAAACTACCCTCGCCAGATTAGCAGGCTTTAAACCAATTTCTAAACCCATGAACCCCCGCAGTATTTGCGCGTCCATTTTGGAGAACCGGATAATTTGTTGGAGAGTTGGCGTCGTCGTGCCGTTTTTAGCAAAGTCTTCTAAGTCGCTGATATTGATGGCTTGTCTGATCGGGCCAAAGGTGAGAACAACTTTTTCTGCCCCTAATGCTCTACTGCTGCTAGATAATATGCTCCCGCTTGTTCCTAAAAGTAGGGCAATGCCGATCGATACAAATTTTGTTAATTTCATATTCACCGCTACATTAAAATTATTTTTTCGAGATTTGTACATTTTTGTACATTATAGATGCAGCAGTTATATTCTACAAGGTCGCCAGTGTAATTTGTGCCTGCGTCACACCCACAATCTCGACCGAGACTTTTTCTCATCTTGACTTTAAGAATAAGTAACCATATCGGCTGACATATTTTTGATTCTCTTCATTCTGCCTTCTACCTTGTACATCAGAGTGCCTTCTACATCAGAGTGCCTTCAGCCTTCTACATAAGTGCCTTTTAGAAGTTATGTTGAAAACCAAGCGCAAATCCAAGAAATCCAAACACAAGCACAGCGAAAAAACCACAGCGCTCAGCAAAAAAGAAGTAGCAGCACAAAAACGCAAAACTTCACAAAAGCGCAATGAATTGGTGCAGGCGATCGCCATAAGCTGCTTAGTCACCGTTGCTCTCAGCATCCCCTTGTTGTTCGTAGCAGGCCCTAAGATTGCGATTGCAGGAGGCGCAGCCGCAGCCATCTTGTTGCTTTCGTACAAATACCCCCGTCAAGCTTTGTGGGCTTTTCTAATTTACCTGCCTTTCAGTGGTACAATTACCTACGCAATTGGCGGCGGCAATGCTGCATTTCAAGTAGCCAAAGATGCTTTCTACATACCAGCTCTCATCGCTCTAATTCAAAGCTGCAAAAAGAAACAGTTGCGCCTCTTCATTCCCAAACAAATGCTTTCTACCTTTAGCATCCTGTTGATGATGGCAATGCTGACTTTAATTTTTGTCAACGGGGAGATGCAGCTCAACCCTAGGGCGGGCGACAAACCAATTCTGCAAGGAATTCTCGGCTTAAAAGTATTGATAGGTTACATACCGCTGATTGCTTGTACCTATTATCTGCTCCGCACTAAGAAGGATTTGGTATTTTTTAGTCGAATGCACATCGTTTTGGCGATCGTTTGCTGCCTTCTCGGTTTGATTCAGTACCTGTTGCTGCAAAGTGGAAAGTGTGCGGGGACCAGAGGAATGACCGGAGCAGAATTATATAAAGCAACGCTGGAAGCTAGATGTTTTGTCGGCGGTTCTTTAGTGTTCAGTCCAGAAGTCAAGTTTGTCCGCTTGCCGGGAACTTTTGTAGCGCCTTGGCAGTGGGCGTGGTTTTTAATTTCTAATGCTTTTTTAACCTTTGCCTCTGCCTTTTGCGATCCTTCATTCTGGTGGCGAGTTATCGGTTTATTTGGCATGGCATTAGTATTTGCCAATGCAGTTATTTCCGGTCAAAGAGCTGCTTTAGTTATGGTTCCCCTTGCTACAGCAATCCTGCTAGTTCTCACCGGTCAATTAGTTAATTTAAAACGATTTATTCCCATCGGTGCAGGACTGGCGATTCTGCTGTTTGTCGGTGCAGCTATTAACCCGGGAATTGTCGAGCAGCGGTGGGAGAGTTTTGTTAGTCGCTGGAATGCTGCACCGCCCCAGCAGTTTCTCTTTAATCAGTTCGAGCAGAGCAAGAATTTTATCATTGATAAACCTCTCGGTAGAGGTGTGGGACGAGCCACTAATTCAACGCGAATATTTGGTACCACACAGCTAATTGAAACTTTCCAGCCTAAGTTGATATACGAACTCGGTTATCCGGGAATGATTAGTTTTCAGGTGATGCTTTTACACTTAGCTTTTCTAAGTTTTAGAGCTTACCGATCTGTCAAGGACAAAAATTTGCGGAGTTACGGAGCTAGTTTTTGGGTGTTTGTTGCATTTATTACGATCAATACTCAATACTATCCGCTGGATGTAGATCCAGTGTCCGTGTATTATTGGGTTTTAGCTGGGGCGATTTTAAAGTTACCCAAAATTGATAAACAGGTGCAGGATGAAAAACACCAAGAAGTTGAGTCAAATGAATTGCAAGTTCACCAGCCATTAAAGGAGAAAAAAATTATTGCATCTTCCCCAATTTGAGAATAGTTTTGAGTGTTGAGTTTGGTGGATTCTTTCTTATTCAGTAACCCGCTTTCGCTCCAAGGCGATGCAAAGATAGCCCGCCCTCTTGGGTTTATCTGTGCTAAAATCCACCCCTACAGCATATTTTGGCTCTTAACTTTACTGCGGTTGCCAAACCGGATGGCTAGCATTCAAATCTTTGTCGTTTGTCAATTTAGTCAATGCCGAACCGTCCCGATCAATTACATACAAGTTGCTTTTGTCTCCTTGGATTTCGTTAAATATAAAAGCGATTTGCTGGCTGTCAGAAGACCAAGCTAATTCTGAAATTCCCGACGGTTCTAGCCGAGGAGCGAGTTGATTTAGCTGGTTCCCGTCAGCATTGATTGTGTAGAGTTTTTGATTATTGAACTCTCCGGCGACGAAGGCAATAAATTTGCCATCCGGCGACCACGAAATTTCGTCGTAGTTTCTTGGTTTTTGGGTGAGGTTCCTGGCTGTCCCCCGGTTAATGTCGAGCAGGTAAATATCTTGCTGTTCGCCTGATGAATCGCCAGGTTTATTGTAATAGTAAGCAATGCGACTGCTGTCTGGCGACCAAAATAGTTTGATGTTGTAAACCTCATGTTGCGGGTTGTTTGTCAAATTTTTGAGGTTGGTTCCATCGGGATTAATTGTGTAAATTTGCTGTTTGGGATAAGCGCCGAACAGGAAAGCAATTTTTGTGCGATCTGGCGACCAAACAAGCTCACTTCCGCGGATACATATTCGCCGGGACTTTTAGTTAGTTTGGTCATTCCCGAACCGTCGGCATTCATTTTATAGATATTTTTATCCTTAACAAATGCTACCTGCTGACCGTCCGGCGAAAGGTAAAATTCTGATGAAATTTCTGTTTTAGGCGGATATCCTCCTACTTCCAAGTTCCTAACTAATTTAGTTCCTTGGATGCCAGAAGTGTCGCTTGTATAAAGTGATTGACTGCCGGGAGCATCAGAGGTAAAACCGTCGCAAGAACGGGCAAAAACAAGTTTCTGGCTGTTGGAAAACCAAGCTGTTGCAAAATTAGCTGCTTTGCAAGAATCCCCAGCAAACTGTTTAGTTAGTCGAGAACCGTCAGCATTGAGTGTATAGATGTCGGTGTCTCCGCTAACGAAAGCCAGTTGCTGGCCGTTGGGCGACCACACTAGGGGAGCGCTAACATCTATATTAGGTGTAAGTTCGCGGCGGGAGGAACCGTTAGCATTGAGGGCAAATAAACTGTTTCGGGGCTCGCTGCCGCGCCTCTGGAGAGCCACAAACGCCAGTCTGCTTGTTTTTTGGGCTGCTGTGGTCGGAGGGCTTTGCAGGCTCAAAAACAAGGTGATTGAGAGTGTTAGGGAGATTAGGGCGATCGAACTAAGTTACAATAATTTATTCAAAGGCATTTTGTTGGTTTATTTGTCTGTTTATCGGTAGTTCACAGTGTTTGTCGGTCTATATGTCTCGACAGCCTCAAACTCTGTTTAATTCGGCCAATAATTAGCTCGAACATTTTTTTGCGGGACGGATTCTTGCTGCTGGGCGGCATCCCTAACTCGCAACACATCAAGTTCAAGTCAGTTGCACTCATGGCCAACAACTTTTGCCTTACCTCTTCTTCATTACCATTCTTAGCTTGTAAACGCAGTTCTTCATAAACTTCGAGAACATTTCCAGTCGCTAAATTAACAGGTTTATTAACATCAGCACCCCTGGGGATATCCGAAGTTTTTGAGCCAGCAGAAATAACTCCCCGCTTGACTTGAGTCTCAAGCCGGGTTAATTTTCGAGCAACGTCCCGCAAGATTTCCTTAAGTTCGCCAATTTCCTCAACTAACGCCCCGCTTTCTTGTTCGGAAGCAGCCAAAGTTTCTTTTTTACTCATTTCAGATACTCCTCACACTCGCGCCATAGTTTTTCAAATTCTCTAACTAATTCTCGCGGCAGTTCTCCCTCATTAATCGCCCGTTTTAACCCGACGCTTTCCCGAATCGTCGATTCTAAGAATCTAACTTCTATGTTATTGTCTTTTGATATCTCATCGCAAAGTCTTTTTACTTCTCTCATGTAAAACTGAACTTCATTTGTCAGCAATCCTCCATAGATTTTAGCTTTATTCATAAACACTGCAATCTTGGGAAACGGATAAGGCTCAATCCGTTTCTGGAGCGAGTTTAAAACTAAACTCAATCCCCTAGAACCAAAATAATCGGGATTGACGGGAATTAATATTAAGTCGCAGCAAGAGAGTACGCTGTAGGTGAGGAGACTGAAGGAAGGCGAACAGTCAAAAAGCATCAAGTCATATTTGGGGAGATTAGCAGAGTTGGCGATTTTGCCGATGAATCTGCGGATAAAGTCTTTAACACTTTTTCCCTCAAATCCATCGATATCTAACCAATACAATTCTTCAACTGAAGGGACAAAATGCAACTGTTCGTCAATCTGATAAATGGTGTCGAAACCAACGGGAAATTTAAAATTATGTCCGGCTTTTTTAAAGACTTCTAGAGCGTCATAAATTGTCAGTCTATGCTTGAGAGATTTTTCGTACCACTTACCAAACTTATCATCTAAATGACCTGTATTTTCGTTAAGTCCGATCGCCTCTGTGAGCGACATTTGCGGATCTAAGTCTAACATCAAGACTTCTAAGTCGGTTCCTTGGGATATAATATTTCCCAGACTCCAAGTGACGGTGGTCTTTCCGACACCGCCTTTGAAGTTGATTACGGCTATTGATTTAGGACTCATGGCTGGCTTTGTTTGGATTTTGCTCAAATTTTTATTAAAACATAACGATCGCCCAATTAGCGTTTGCTAAGTATTATTACTCGAATAATGGCGATCGCCTTGAGTAGGCGATCGCCAAATTAACAGCGAGTCTCTTTTTAGAAAAGAACGTCAGGAAACTTGAAAACGTGACTAGCAATATTCCGCACCTTTACTAATGGAACAGGTAATCCAGTTACACTGTAGCCTCGATTTGGTACTACTTTCTGCGGGAGTTCTGGCTGTTGCTGCAAAACTAACAACCTGAATTTACCCGGTTCGACGACCAATATCTCCTGTTGAGGAATGAAAAATATCCAGAGATCGGCTTGCGAAGTCAATCCCCAACAGGGACGGTTGCGATCGTCAAAAGCCTCAAAAAACAAGTTTCCAGTTTGCTTGGCTTTTAAATCGGTCTTATACTCAGCAGTTGCAGTTGAACCGTTTGGGCGAATTAGTACGCGGTCAATACCTGCTTTCTGATACTGCGGCAAATCTGAGACATCCTCAATGCGATAGCCATGAATCTGCAACCACTGGTCTACGATCGCCTCTCCTGTCTTTCCTACTTTCTTTTGAGTTTGGAAGTCGTATTCCTGTTTTTGGGAAAGCGGGGGTAGTGGCTGGGAGAATTTGGCTTCGTTGTGCTGATTATTGTTGTACATGATTAATTCCGTCAGCTAAGTTTTGAGTAGTGAATCACTACATCCCTAGCTTCGCAGTCACACTTTTAAAGTTCAGCCTAAGTAAGGCAGGGCTATTTCGTTCTAGACAGTAGGCAGGGTTTAGGTTTAGAGTTTAGAAGTCGGATTCACCCTAACTTATGA
>NZ_JAUBVE010000061.1:0-45898 GCF_036705715.1 Microcoleus sp. AT3-D2
TACAACAAACTACATTGAAATTTAGTCAGATTTAACTGTAGCATATTCGGGGTTCCAGTTAAGATGCGTTTACCCTGTAAGTAGCACCAGCTTTCTCTACCGTAGCTGCGGATGGGAGCTTCAATTTCTGCCGCACTTGCCAATATTTGCAAAAAGATTTCTGGCTTGACACCAATAATTTGGTCGCGATTGATTCTTTGCCAATCTATGGGTTCCCAAGGGCGGGGATGCGGGGTGGAAAATTGCTGGGGTAGATCGGAAAGTCGATCGCTCAAAACTTCCAATGACATATAATGGTCGATGAGCGAGTTAATCCTGGCCCGACTTTGCAAATAGCGAGGGCTTTGATACTGATTACCAGCCAAATCAATTGTATACACCTTACCAGTAGCTTTCATTGTGTCTGCCTGTTCGTGACTTTTACAGCTATTGTGCAAAAGGCATTTGGGAAGTTGCAATGAGTAACGTGCAGGCTGCTCAATTACTAGCAGTTGCCTCGACTGAGCCGAACTCAGGTGAAACGGCCTGAAGTAGGGTGAACTAAGCAACACATGATACGGCTAAGATATGCGGCAGAGTAGGCTTCCTCTAATAAATTGTCTATACTTCAGTCTTGACTAATTCCATAAGTAGAAAGTTGGTGATGCTGGCATTGCAAAAATTTTTGATTTTTAGAACCACGTAGCACGTCTAAGCGGTTGCACATTTAAACTGTCATACAAGCATTACCCTTGTTTTTGATTGGGCGACCCCATTTAATTATTAATTTTCCTTGATTTAAGAGGTGATGCCATAAATATTCTAGCTCTGAAATTAATATAAAAAATCGATTTACAATAATATATATTTATCGAGTGCCATACTAATTTAATTAAGTTATAGTCGGGTTGTTTTCGGGAAAATTCTAAATGAAGATTAGGCATTTATGTCTCAATTCTTTTTAGGCACTATTCTTTAGATATCTCCCAAATATTCCCCTTATGTGGGAAAAGAACATAACAGACATTTTTTTAAACATAAACATGAGCGAGATACTGAATTATATTGAAGAGAATCATCAAGAAACACAGCGATTAATTGGTCTGCCCTATGAACAGTTACAACAATTACTCCCAAATGCCGAACGATTTTAACTTTAGCATACTTTGGACTCTCGTTAAAATGGGCTTACCCTCAATGAAAAACCCGGGTTCGATTTCTTAGGATTAAACATCAGACAATTCCCTGTTGGGCAAAACACATCAGGCAAAGTTAATGGCAAAATCCTGGAACTTCACACTATTATCACCCCCAGCAATGAAAGTCACAAAAGACACTACAGAAAAGTTGCACAAGTAATAAATAAGTCGCGTGGGTTGGGAGCATCTCATATTTGTAAAAACACTTATTCTGGCTCTTTTCTTCTTCCTCTTTCCTCCTGGCTCCTGACTCCCCACTCCAATTTCTAGCTTGGCTGCTTTCATTGAGATGCTCCAGTTCAAGAATGGGAGTACGCCTCGAAATACCCGTAAAAGTGTCTAAACTACTCAAGGGACAAAAATGGAAATGTGATCACTGCGATAACTACTTCAAAGATAGAGGTTGATCACGTCATCCCCAAATCGCAAAGTGGAAGGGAATCGTATGATAATTGGCAATAACTCCATCGACATTGCCACGACACAAAAACTGCTAATGATGGCAATCTCGGTAACAAATCTAGCTGCAAAAGTGCTAAACCTAAGCCAACAGTGGAAGGAAGGCTTTGGGCGTGGTAAAACGATATGTTGGTAACGACTTACTGATGACAACATCCGTTTTATTGGGGAGCGGAATGATGGGAAACTATCACGTTCCGCTTTGGAGAGCAGTGGAGGAGGCGACTACTTCACTGACTTTAATTATCCTGAAAAAGGGAATGAAGATGCTAGGGATGGAGCGGCAAAACGATACCTCTTGGCCAGAGGTATCCGCCTCGAAAGAGGGAAAGTGTGGGGAGAAGACCCCCTCTACTATTAACGATGCACCCTGAGATGGCAAGTGGACTTCGATGAACCATGAATTAGAATCTCCGTCCGCGACGGTGTGGGAGTATGTCAAGGATGTCGAAACAGCCTCATCAAAGAACCGAGAAAAGGTACTTATGCCGATCGCGCCGCAAAAAAATTCTCCTCCCTCCTCCCCTTTCCCCAACTCATTCACTGCCCGCGCCTTGCCACTCACCAAGCAATCTCACGCACTATTCCCCTTCCCCTCTCTCCTTTCGGGATCATGGAAGTTTCCGTAATTTATCTTAACTATAAAACTCCAAACTCAAAACTATTCACCAGCCCCTATCTCCCTTCAGACAGAGGGAAGTTTTGGTGATGTCCCTTATGATAGATATAAGGTTAACTTTTAAGTACCCTTGTTAAAAATAAATTTTGCAAACAATAGGGTAAAAACTAATGAATACTGAGGAAAAAGCGACCCACGCTGGTAGCGAAAATCAAGTCACGCTACCAAAATCCCGGGAAATCTTGCTCGGCGAGGAAACAGAAAAAGCCCTCGGTCAGCAAAAAAAAGAAGATGCTCAAACTATGCACGCTGTCGAACAGTTGAAAGAAGAACTTCAGCAAAAAATAGATAAAGAGTGTCATCACAAGGTAGATTAAAACTAATAGGTTGTTTTTTGGGTGTGGGTAAGATCCGGTCTTGCCCACACCCGCCTTTTTAAGGCACAATTAAATAAAATTTAAAGATTATAAATTCTTTTGGGTTTAAAAAAATAGTCTTGGATCCACGGGCGACCCTCCAGCAGTTTTTTACAAAAATACTTGATTGCAGCCAGCAGAAACGGTAAAAAAAGCCGGTCAGTATGAAAGTGGCAGTTTGTCTAAAATTGAAAAATTATTTTTCCATCTTCCATGTTCTCTCTTCATTTTTTCTTCATTCTTTCTTCCTAGAGGTAGAGTGCAACGCAGCTCCTAGTTACCTATGATGAGTTTATAAAGTAAAAAACGTCAAATTAGATACAGATAGGGAGAAACCCATGAGCACTCAAGATAGAGCAAAGGCAACTGGCGACAACATCGCAGGCAAAGCTCAAGAAGCCCTAGGCAATGTTACTGGCGACCCGAAGGATAAAGCAGAAGGCAAAGCCAAGCAGGCCAAAGCTGAAGCTGGTCACGCCATCGAAGATGTAAAAGATGAGCTCAAAAAGAAACTAGACTAAGCCTAATACTAATTGAGAGGGTCGAGCAACCTGACCCTTTCAATTATGCCAAATCTTTTCTGAACGGAGGAAAAAAGGTGAGTTTATTGCAGCAGAGTCGCAAAATAATTGCGGGCGTACTTTTGGTTTTAATGCTGGCAGTTACTACTGCGTGCGCGCCCAGCGTTTCAGCCCAAAAACCGACTGATGTACCTGTAGCAATTGGTGGCAGTCAGGGTTATTACGCGCAGCTAGAACGTGGCAATACCGCCGCAGGTCAAGATTTTGGTCAATGGGTAACAAAGACGGCTCAGGGTCTGGTTCAGGATGCTTACGTCCGCGACAATAACAAATTGGGAGTTGTAATTACCCCGCAAGTCCGCCCGACTGAAGTGAAAGACTTGGCGAAATCTTTAGCACAAGGTTTTCACCGCAATTTCCCAAATCAGGATGTAAGTGTTTTGGTTTACGCTCCTGACAAAAAACTGATTTTGACGGCTAAGTACGACCAGCAATCAAATCAGATTGAATACAAGTCTTGACCGAGTTAGCAAGCTTAAATGATAGCCGCGTGGCGGTTTAATATTCCGCAGTTTTTTGAAGGCGAAACCATCTCAATTTAAGACTGAAATGTTGTGTAGATTGGAAGAGAGTTACCATGAGTAGCAGCGATAATTACAAGCGTCAAATCATGAACGATTTAGCCCAGGGCGATCGAGAAATGATGCCGCAGACAACTGGTGAAGATTACGAAAACTTTGACGATTTTGCTCAGAGAACTTCGCCGGCTCAGCGCAAACAATTATTCGGGCGTTCCCTGAATCACGACTCGCTCCCGCCGGCTCAGTTGGAACCGGAATTGCAAAAGGCGATCGCCCAAATTAAGCCAAACGAACGCGACGACGTGGCCCGCGAATTCTTCAAGCATTTGGGCAAGAGAGGATTGGACGATCGCCACTTGGAAAAGCAGCTAGGACTTTCTACCCACCACGCCAGCCGCATGAATGCTGACGATGTTACCAAGCTGGCCTCGTTTACCTATCACAATCACCCGGATATTTTCCGAGAAGTGCTGGCCGAACAGCCGAGTTTGATGAAGTTTTTGGGCAATCCAGTTGTTGCGGGTATTTTGGGAATAGTTGCTGCTAAATGGCTCAACAGCCGCAAATAGTCTCGGATTCAGACAAGCCGAAAAGCAGAGAATACCTGCAGCAAATAAAAGGACGATCGCCCGGGCTATCGCCCTTTTATATTTTATATCTAGTCCCGTAAAATAACGGCGATCGCGTTTGTAGTGAGGACTTGAGTCCTCATAAGATTCTGAGGACTCAAGTCGGGATTACAAACCTTTTTGATTGCGGTCGTTCGAGGGGACATAATATTATATTAAATCCCGATGCTTTAAATCTTAATTATTGGGTTCGTAGCTGTTCGGGTGATTAACACCCATTGCCAATTACCGACTACGAATTACCGATTGCCAATGACTAATTATTGCTCAAAGCTAAAAATAGCTGCACAACCTTAAACTGCGGTACACCTGACACTCCGCAAAATTAAATGTAGGATTAAGTTTTGCCGTGAATCACAAAAAAAAGATGAACCTATCCACTATTTGGCGAAAACTCCGCAGCCAGCAAGCCTTCTGCTTGGCTGCACTCCTGGCAGGTTGCCTGGTATTTATCGGTTGTTCCCCTGCACAGTCAGCGGCTGGCAATTCAGTCGATCCCAAGTTGAAAGAGCAAGTCTTGCAGGTTATCCGCGAAAACCCGCAAGCGATTTTAGAGTCGGTACAAGCGTACCAGCAACAGCAGCAGCAGTCTCTCAAAGCAGCGCAGCAGTCATTTTTGCAGGAGATGAAAACTAATCCCAAATCTGCGATCGGGGATTCTCCCAGCACGGGTTCAGCTTCGCAGCAGATTGTACTTTTAGAATTCTCTGACTTTCAATGTCCGTTTTGTGCGCGCGCTCACGATACTGTCAAGCAGTTTATGGCAAAACACCAGGACAAAGTTACTTTAGCTTACAAGCATTTACCCTTGACTTCTATTCACCCTCAAGCGCTGCCAGCAGCTAAAGCAGCTTGGGCTGCTCAACAGCAGGGCAAATTCTGGGAATATTACAGCGCTTTGTTTGAAGGACAGAAAGAGTTAGGCGAGCCATTGTACACATCGATCGCCCAAAAGCTCAATCTAAAATTAGATAAATTTAACACCGATCGCAACAGCCCCGCTGCAGAAGCCGCCATTCAGAAAGACGTGCAACTCGCTCAACAACTGGGCATTCAAGGAACTCCCTTCTTTATTATGAACGGCACAACTTTCTCCGGGGCGATCGAGCTTTCTGAGATGGAAAGCATTCTCGCCTCTGTCTCGAAATAAGTAATTCATGACTCTTGGAAACCGAGTCTAAAAATGCGTTCCCAGCCTACTTTGGCTGGGAACGAGAAAAACCAGAAAAACTCGAAAAATCTTTGATTAAACGGCAGCCAACTCAGGAGTCGGGCGCTTGCTGTGGCGGATACCCTCGATCGCCGCTGCGTAATCATTCGCCTTAAACACAGCAGAACCAGCGACGATCGCATTTGCGCCCGCTTCCAGAACCTGCCAAGTATTGTTCCCCTTCAAACCGCCATCTACCTCAATCCAAGGATCGAGGCCCTTGTCGTCGCACATTTTACGCAACTGGCGAATTTTCGGCAAAACAGCCGGGATAAAACTTTGACCACCAAAGCCCGGATTGACGCTCATAATCAGCACCAAATCGCAAAGTTCCAGCACGTACTCGATCAACTCCAAGGGCGTCGAAGGATTCAGAACCACACCAGCCTGCTTGCCCAATTCCCGAATTTGGCCGAGGGTGCGGTGCAAGTGAGGCGAAGCATTATGTTCCGCGTGAACCGAAATAATGTCAGCACCGGCCTTAGCGAAGTCCTCGACGTACTTCTCCGGCTCCACAATCATCAAGTGGACATCGATCACCTTGGTAGTAACGGGGCGAATTGCCTCAACAATCAGCGGCCCGATAGTAATATTAGGAACAAAGCGACCGTCCATCACATCTACGTGAATCCAGTCAGCCCCAGCTCGATCGACAGCCTGAATCTCTTCTCCAAGACGGCTAAAATCGGCTGATAATATGGATGGAGCAATAACGATGGGTTTTTGGGATTGGGTCATGGCTAAGTCTGTTCTCCTGACTGCTGTGCTGTATCCAGTTTATCAAAATACGGGTCTCCGGGTCGAAAAGTTGCCAACGATCGGTCGCGAGATTGGAAGGGCAGAAAAATTTGGCCTCTGACAGACAAGTTTGGCGATCGCGCCCCAGCCCAGCTCTCGGAATTTTGGTTTAGGATATAAATTTTCCCTCTAACAAATAACTTGTGTGCAAAATCTCACCTTCTGCAAATTTTGAGTACCGAATTATGAAAAAAACAGATCGCTTAGAAAATCCTGAACTCGATCGTGCCAGTCTGTTTGTATTAATGATCCCAGTCATCGGCTTTTTCCCCGCCCTGTGGACTCTTTACCGCCGTCAGGGTAGTCCCGAACGCAAAGCCATCAGCCGCTTGGCAATTGCCCTTGCTTTTAGTTGGCTCTTAGGACATATTCTTTTAGAAGCTGGAGCGATTTCTGCGGAATCTCCGACACTTCCCATGTTATTAATGAGTAGCCTGCTAACAACCAGCTATTTCATCGTTGCTCTGGGACTGATGGTTCGCCTCTGGAAGCGTCAACCGCTATGGTTGCCCGGAATTAGTCGCGTAGCCGAGCAAGTAGTAGGCAAACATTTATCATAATTTAGGGTTATTTTCAGCCCCTACCCTATTGATTGATTGCGTCTTCAGCTTGATACTACATATTGCCATTATCTTTTTTATTTTTGTTGTGTGTGAGGAAGCCAGTGCCAGCTCAAAAAATTCCTAATCAAGACCCTATCCAACAATCAACTGCTCAACCTGCAACCAAAAAAGCTTCCCAGCCCCATCGAGGCCGCTGGCTGGGTTTTGGTTTTGGTTTGGCAGGAGTAGCAATGCTCTCAGCCACAGCCGGAGCGTTGCTAGCCGTCTCCCTTTCCACAACGCCACTTCAGCAACAAAAGTTGAGCCCTGAAGAAGCAGCAGTATTTTCTCAAGGCGACATGGCAAAGCTCAACATGAAGATGCCGGAGCTGACTCGGCCAGTTAATATTTTAGTTTTAGGACTTAAAGTTCTGACCTCTGACATCGAAGGAAGTGTCAACAAAGATGTCGGATACGAGCTTTGGGAAAACTCCTTTAAGGGCTTAACCGATACCATGCTGTTGGTTAGGTTTGACCCTCAAAATAAAAAGTTAAGCCTGCTTTCCATTCCGCGAGACACCCGCACCTATGTTGAAGGCAGGGGCGAGGTGAAAATCAACGAAGCTAATTACTACGGGGGCCCAGCTTCGTCAGCGAAGGCAGTCAGCGGACTCTTGGGTGGCGTGGGAATTGACCGCTATGTCACAGTCAATATTCAAGGCATAAAAAGCTTAGTCGATGCACTTGGTGGCATTACTATCAATGTCCCTAAAGACATGAAGTATACCGATCATAGTCAGCATTTATATATAGATTTAAAGGCTGGCAAGCAGAAACTCAACGGCGAACAAATCGTGCAATATTTGCTTTACCGGCACGACGATTTGGGCGACATCGGGCGGGTGCAGCGCCAACAATTGTTGATGCGGGCTTTTGTGGAACAGGAAGTAAATGTAGGTTTGCTGTCTCGACTACCGAAGATTTTGTCGGTGATTCAGTCTCACCTTGACACGAATTTGAGTATAGAAGAATTGGTGGCTTTGGCTGGTTTTGCTACTCAAACCGATCGCGCTGGCGTGCAGATGTTGATGGTTCCCGGTAAATTTAGCGATTCTAAGGACTACAAGTCAAGTTTTTGGTTGCCCGACCAATATGCCATCGAAACTATGGTGGCGGAACATTTTGACTTCGGCCAAAATACTTGGACAATTGAGAATGCTGATTCGACTTTTCTGAAGGTGGCGATTCAAGATAGTACCGGAGATCCATCGGCTGTTGAAGATTTTGTCAATAATTTGACTCAAGCCGGTTATCGGAATGTTCAGGTTTATAAAGCTTGGCCCGAACCGCTGGAGGTAACTACTCTAGTAGCTCAACAAGGCGATATTAAAGGTGCTCAAGCGATTCGCCAGTTTTTGGGTTTTGGAGATGTGTTGGTTGAGAGTACGGGTTCTTTGAATTCGGACGTGACAATCAGATTGGGTCAGGATTGGCTGAGCAAAAAAAATCAGTCTGGCGGGGAATTTAAGTCTTTTTAAACAGGGCTTTAACCGCAGTATTTGTAGGGACACAGCATTGCTGTGTCCTCTTGTTTTCTGTTGGTAGAGATGGAGGCGATCGCTTTTTTGTCGATTTACTGATAGTATATTTTTGGGTGATGATGAATCACGATCGCAATACCGATACTTCCCTCCGCAGTCACAAGTGAAACAATAATCAACGAGGGAAAGCTTAAGATATTTTATCAAGGTAGGGTTGATGAACAAGGGTGATAAAATAGACCGACAGCGAGAACATCAGGCAAATGAACGCACCTTTCTGGCATGGTTACGAACTTCACTGGCTTTAGTTGGTTTTGGGTTTGCAATCAGTCGGTTCAGTTTATTTCTCCGTCAATTTCAAGCTACAGTGACTCAGCAAGAAGTTTCCTCCCCTCCCTTCTTCAACTCCGAAACTTTAGGGCTGAGTCTGGTCGTTTTTGGGATTGCGGTGATTGCCTTAGCAGCATGGCGTTATAATCGAGTTTTCTGGCAAATTGAGCGAGGTGATTATCGCCCAAATCGTGTGCTAGTTTGGATTCTGACTGGAGTTGTAATGATTTTAGGAACGTTAAGCATTCCCTTGTTGCTGTGGCGAGAGCGCGGAAATATAGCTCCCACTTCAACTCCTAAAAATTCTCAATTCTAAGTTAACCCGATCGCTTAGAATTGAGTGAAAATAACCGCAACCATATCATTAAGCTTTTGTGCATCTAGATTGTCTGTGGTGTTAGAGGAGCTGATGGGGAGAGCATTTGACTTTCGCTCTGGTCATGGAAATATACAATTTAAATGCAGTACAACTTACAAGCGGAAGCAAGTAGAATGAAGCCATCGCACCCACAACCAACCTAAAAAACTCCCCACAAAATAAGAGATAAAATCTGACCAAGTAAAGTGATTTCCCAAAATCAGCCTTCCGGGTAAAGTAGCTCGCATTGCTTGTAAAAACGGAGGTGTCCACAGTTGGAGAAACTCTACTCCGCAGGTAGCTAGACACACAGCTACAGCCACCCTAATTTGCGAAAATCGCGGCAAGATCAGAACTACCAGCAAAATCCAAAATACCTCATAGGCTATGCTTCCAAAAAAGTCGTTGAACCATTCCGGTGCAGGGCCGCGAGAAAATCTCACTGCGTAACCTAAAGGGATAATCACGATTATACTGATGAGCAGGGCAATTCGATATTTTAAAAAACGGCGATCGGGAGAAATTGGAGAAGTCATTAAATTTGAGAGAGGTTTTTTGTTCACTTTAACGCTTTTGCTATAGTATGGATTCTACTAGCACAAGGAAGAAGGAAAATGCAATAGCGGGACTCAGACAAAAGTTATCTTGAAAATAGGCTCAAACCCAGTCGTCAAGGCCAATTAAGCTCTCTTCGTCTTTTTCCTTTCTGCGACTAGGTTTGAACCTCATTTACCCCGCTCCAAATCCATTTCCCAGAGTGGAATACCAGCCGATTTTAGCCCATAATTTGTTTAAGTCCCACTAGCAAAGTATTCTCGCTAGGGCTAAATTTTTGCTTTCGGTTTACCTCGGCACCCTCGGCATGACGGGCATGATTGCTTGGGTTGGGTTGAATTTGGTAGAAGTCAAAGCCGACGACATTATTTTTATTCCGGCAGCTACCGGCGCTGTGGGAAGTGTGGCCGGGCAACTAGCTTCATGGCGCGGGTGTCGGGCGATCGGGTCTGCCGGTTCAATTAATGTCTAATATTTTATTTTGATCTCGTTTACACTCATCAATGTTGCCTTCTATATCAGCTTCTCCAACATGAGATTTAGCTTTATTAAACACTTCTAAGTGAGCGGATTTCCCGAAATGTAAATTATCTACATACCAATATCGGTCTGTAGCTACTTCGCGGTAGATAGCTCTGCCCTGAAACCTGGGTGAAATTTTTTCAAATCTTTGTTTGTCTCTTAGTATAGTTTGCTCATCTATGGGAGGGTCATTAGAGAGTTCATCATATACTGAACAGCTTAAATTAAATGTATGTTCTAGCCAATCTTCAAGCGCAGATTTATTATCAAGACAATCTAATTTTAGACAATTTACTTCATCATTATTTTTAACGATAGTAATTAAGCAACAATTAGTAATATGTGGATGATCGAGGTGAAAACTGGAATTGATAAAATTAATCAATAAATAGGTTGAGCTACTGTTTTGTAATTTTCTATCAGCTATTTCTGCTAATGATGTATCATTTACACCCTTGTACTTTTCATTAATCATCAAACAATCAAACGAGTCTGTTGAAGAATGTACTTGTTCTTGACGCCATTCTTTAGGATTTAATTTATTAAAAACAACATTCATGAAGGCTTGTTTAAGTGATTTATCTTTAATTTGGTTTAAGCTTTGATTAAAATTAGAGCCTTTTACCGCTTCATAGTTGACAAATAATTTACTATCCTCCTTGTATATTTGTTTATCTTTAATTTTTTCATTAATCACATCAAAAATAGCTTTAAAAACTATTACTGCTTCTTTGAATTCGGCATCATTAGGATACTGTCCCTCAAGGGATACTTCATTAATAAAAATTTCCATTTTAGATTCCAAAAAGACGTTCAAAATCTTTATCCATTTGGTCAAAAAATCCTTTAGGCCATTCTTCAATTCCTCCATTAGGTTGAACAGGAATTTGTACAACTGGTTGCTCTGAATTTAGCTGTAAGTATAATATATTTAAATTTTCATGGTCAATATTTTTATCAAGCACAGCTATTCGCAAGGCATTTAAAATATGATCGCTATGTGATTCAATAAAAACTTGTACGCCACAACTGCTAACCTTAGCTAGAAAGTGAGTTAGTCTCGATTGCGCTTTTGGGTGTAAATGCGCTTCTGGGTTTTCTACAATTAATATTTCACCTTTTCTAGCAATTAATCCTGAAACAATAATTGGCAAAATGCAATGGTATCCAAAGCCAACATTAGCTGGTTTATAACGATCTTTTGAGGCGTTGGTATTAAATAAAGGTTCTAAAATGTTACTTATTGATTGTGATATTTCTACTTTAGCTCCCTCAAAAACATAACTTAGCCATTCTTCTGTTTGATTAGATAATGTCTTTGCATTGTCTCCTCTGCACAACATATCATCAACTAAATCATTTCCTTTTCTATAAAGCAAATTTACAGTAAATTCGCCTTTTGCACCTACATTAGGAAAGTTTTTCAAAGTGGACTTGAAATAAAATTCTTGTGGGCCAATGCGATCGGCTGAAATGTAGTGAATATGACTAAAATTGAAAGATTCATCTAAGGAATTCAAATAAAAATTTTCATCTTCTATTAAACTAGAATCATTAGGTATTAAATTATTTAATGAACAGTTGCCCAATCTTTTTGGTTCATTTTCAGTAGTTGAGTATTCATTAGTATTGTCTTTTTTTAAATACTTTTTCTGTACCGTAGTGACAGAATTGTCTAAATTAAATTTATTACACAACAAGTTGATCTCGCTGATTTTTGCTACCATATCATCATCTAAATTTTCTCTTAATAAATATTCCATACATTTATGAATAACTTTATTGGGATGAACAATTTCATGGAAATAATATTTAAGTACAATGGGTTCATCTCTTGAAATACTACTATTCCTAACATCAACAAAATTACCCAGTCTTACACAACTTCCATTCAACAGAATTTGGGTTGTCACTTCACTATGCTCAATAGATTGTCGCATTAAAAGCAAAGCTTGTAAAAGAGTAGATTTACCACGCCCATTTATGCCTGTTAACAGGTTGATATGTGTTAAAGGAAACTGTATTTCATCTTTAAAACACTTAAAGTTTTTTAACTCTATTTTAGTTAGCATTTTCTACGTCTCCTAAAATATTTTGTGCTATTTTAAAGCGGGTACTAACTTTAGATTTGCTACTCGTAGAATACTTTATAGCGTCAAAGTATTCTGGATTTTTAAGCAATTTAATAAAGTTACCTTGAATAGACTTCTTGTGATCTTGTAAAAAGTCATCGCTCATTTTAGAGAAAAAATAACAGACAGATTCAAAAATTGCGATATTTATTTTTCCCCTACTTCGATCCGATGGCAAACGAAAATTTCCCCACCCAAAAAATTTAAAAGTTAAATTCATTACTCGCTCAAAATCATTTTTTAATAGCTCTATTTCTCGATCATCCATTAAATTAATTTTTTTCATAGCTCTCTCTACAAAATCACTCATATCACCTTGATAATCTTTTTCATAATCAAATAGTTTAAAAGCCAAGTAACGCAAAATAACTTCTCTATCCTTCATTCTTTTGGGTGAAACACCGTTGTCTATAGCCTTTATAAAAGATTCTTTTTCTGATAACTGTTTTAGCAGCTTGGTTGATTTTCCTGAAAAAATACAGTTTCTAACTTCTTGACGTTCAAGTTTAGTTCCTCCTGTGTTAACTCTATTGAAAATATCATAGACAACTTTAACGGGAACAGAGGGCTTAATAAGATATATGTAAAGTTTTTTATCTTCAATCCTTGTTTCATAGTCACCTGGTAGTTCTTTAAGTTCTGAAAAGGTGTAGCCATTCAACTTAGTTAATGCTTCTAAACCACTTAAGTTAAATTTATCGTTAACAAATTCATGTAAAGCTGTAGTCCGCTGTAGACCGTCTACAATAATTAGTTTTCCCTCTTTTGTTTGATTTAAATACCAGGGAGGAAGGGGAAAATTTAGGATAACAGATTCAATAAATTTACTTTTTTTGTCTAATTCCCAAACTACATTGCGTTGAAAATCTGGATCGATAATCAGCCTGCCATTGTCATATTTCCTCAATAACTCAAAAACAGTTTGAGGATCTTCTCTAATATCAATATCTGCTTCAGTTGGATCGTAAGGATACAATCCACCACTATCACCACTATCCTCTTCCGCAGTATCCTCATCTGTTTTGATGACATCATCTTGGAGTTCACTCTCCGTCATTACTTGCTCCTTCTCCTAATATGTGTAACCTTGATGATTCCTCAATTGCACTAGCCTGTAATTTCTTAACGGGACTTAAACAAATGTTAAGCCAAAACCAAGCCAAAACTGGCTTTAATGGATTGTATCATGCTTAGCACTGATTTTTTGTTTAAGTCCCGACTTGTTCAAAAAGTCGGGTATCGGGGTCTTCTATTTTTTTACAAATAAAATGCGCTAATTTTCGGTAAATGCCGATCGCTCTTTAATCCAATCGAGTAAAATAGGATTGACCAATTCCGGCGCTTCATCCTGGGGACAATGGCCCACTCCCTCCAAAGGAATAAACTTTTCAACAGCCGGAAACTTTGCCAATTCTCGCCCCAAAGCGATCGGCTCCCAAGGGTCGTCCGTACCCCACAAAATCAAAGCAGGACAGCTCAAACGCGGCAACAAATCCTCCGGTAGCGGCCCTTGAGAATAACTGATAAATGCCACAAATACTTCGACAGCGCCGCTGTCTTTGGCAGGTTCCAGCAGCATATTTACCAGTTCGTCGGTGACAGATTCAGGACGGCGATAAGCTTGCAAAAGCACTTTTTTTACTGTTTTTGGCGTGGCTAATTGTTTAAAAAATAATTGACTTATCCACTTGACATTTAAAAGTTTTTGTGCAATTGGCGCTCCAAAACTGCGATACCAAGGCAATTCGGCGCGTTTGCGATCGTGCAGCAACCGCAGGGAACAATTGAGTAAAATTACGCCCTCAGCAATATCGGGAAAATCAACAGCGGCTTGCATAATTGCCACACAGCCGATCGAATTTCCCACCAAAAAAGCCGGCCCGCCCGCAACTTCCCGACAAAAATCAGCAATTAGCTGTCCCCAAGTTTCAAAAGTATAGTCAATTTCAAGCTTGGGCGCGGGCTTCGCAGAACCGCCAAAACCGATGAGGTCGATCGCATAACAGCGGCAATCAGCAGCCAGCGCCGGCAAATTCTTGCGCCAGTGGCCCCAAGACGCACCAAAACCGTGGACAAACACCACCGCAGGCCCCTGAAAACCCGCAGCCTGGTAGCAAATCGGAAAGCCTTTCCACAGCCAAGTTTGAGGCGAAATAAGTGTTGACAAAGCGGGAGTAGAAGATGTCATGCGATTTTAGATTTTAGATTTTAGATTGGGCATGGGGCATAGGGCATGGGGCATTGTTAGCTGCTGACTGCTGACTGCTGACTAATGACTAATGACTACTTTGCAGTTAGAGCCGATATTATGTCACGATTAAACCTGCTGACTTCTTTGCTGTATTAAAATTTCCCTTATGCCAACGATCGTTTCCACTGCTGTCGTACCGTTTCTGGGGTCAGAAATTGTACCAGACTACGACACCGCCAAAGTAGTAATCTTGCCAATTCCCTACGAAGCTACCACCACTTACCGCCGGGGGTGCGAAAACGGGCCGGCTAAACTTCTAGAAGCTTCTCATCAACTCGAGTGCTACGACGAAGAACTAGATTCCGAAGTTTGCTACGATGTCGGAATTTATACAAAAGAGCCGATCGCCGATACCCGCAACAGGCAACCAGTTTCATCCTCAGAAATGCTGCAAGTCACCCAAGCAGCAGTCTACCAGCTAGTTACCGAAAATAAATTTGTGATCTCCCTCGGAGGCGAACACAGCATCACTGCCGGCGTTGTCGAAGGTTATCGCCAAGCATACCCGGATGAACCTTTCACAGTCGTGCAAATCGACGCCCACGGAGACTTGCGGCACGAATACGAAGGCTCGATTCACAACCACGCCTGCGTGATGCGGCGTGTTGTAGATATGGGCTTACCCACACTGCAAATCGGGATTCGCGCTATCTGCAAAGAAGAAGCCGACTTGATTAAAGCAAAACAGCTAAACGTGATTCGAGCTCGCGAAATCGCTACTCAACCGGATTGGGCCGATCGGGCAATTGCCAGCATCACAACTAAGCGAGTATTTTTGACGATCGACTTAGACGGCATCGATCCGACTTTAATTCCAGGAGTGGGAACACCTGAACCGGGCGGGTTAAATTGGTATTCCCTCACCGGATTTTTGCGCCGCATCTTCGAGTCATACGAAGTAATCGGGTGTGACATTATGGAATTAGCACCTATTGTAGATTCTGTAGTCTCAGAATTTACCGCAGCCAAATTAGCCTACAAACTTATTGGATATCAAGCTCTGGCTCAAGGTTGGCTAAAGCCAGACGAGGAATAAATCGCGAAGTAGGAATCACTTATAGGCTGTTGGCAAGGCTAGAATTAAGGTAAAGCCAAACAACAGCCAATTTTATTCGTGCTGATTGTTTCATCTTTCATGCTGGCAAATACTGCTCTTCACCTCCTGAAAACATGAGTTTACTAATCGATACAACGGGTACTCCCATTAACGGCTACGCTCCCGATTTTGAACTGCCGGGAGTTGACGACGAAGTTCACCATTTAGCTCGATATTTAGAAAAGTTTCGGGCGATTGCGGTGATATTTATGTGCAATCATTGCCCTTACGTGCAGTCGTATCTCAATCGTATGAAAGAACTTCAAGCAGATTTTCAAGATCGAGATGTTACTTTAATCGGGATTAATGCTAATGATGCAAACCAGTATCCCGACGACAGTTTTGAGAATATGAAAATTTTTGCCACCAACAATCAACTCAACTTCCCGTACATCCGAGATGTTGCTCAAGATGTGGCTGAAAGTTTTGGGGCTTCTAAAACGCCGGAGGTTTTTTTGTTAGACCAAGACGGCAAACTGCGCTATAAAGGTTTAATTGACGACAACGGTGACGATCCGGCGGCGGTGCAGGTTTCTTATCTGCGAAGTGCGATCGACCAATTGCTCAACAGTCAACCCGTTGAGCCTTCAACGACAGAGGCGATAGGCTGTTCCGTCAAATGGCGATCGTAGTCATTAGTCAGCAGTCATCAGTCATTAGAAGATGATAATCCTGGACAAACAGCATCTACTTGTAAGGTGTGCGCGGCGCACCTTACTACTACAGATAGTGTAGATCGCTCTAGGGAAAATTATAATACAGCCTTGTGGAAAGAAAACGCATTTTCAACCCGATCGTCGCAGCCACTTTAGCGCTGACACTGCTGATTGCTTGGAACTTATTTAAAAGCGTTTCCCCAAAAACAGCACAGCAGCAAACGTCCTTAAACGTATCCGCTGCTATCAGTCTCTCCAAAGCTTTAGGGGAAATCAAAACTGTTTATCAAAGCAGTAATCCGAATTTTACTATTACTTATAATTTCGGTGCTTCCGGCGCTCTCGCACAGCAAATTCAGCAAGGAGCACCAGTAGATGTATTTTTCAGCGCCGCTACAAAACAAATGAACGATTTGCAGCAATCTAACCTGTTAAGTAACGACACGCGCCGCAATTTGCTAACAAATCGCCTGGTTTTGATTACTCCCAAAAACGGTGTTGCTTTGAGCGATTTCAAACAGTTGACAGATGCCAGAATCAAGAAAATTGCGATCGGCGAACCGAAAAGCGTACCTGTGGGCCAATACGCTCAGGAAATGCTAAATAAACTTGGATTGTGGCGGCAAATACAGCCAAAATTAGTGCGAGGAAATAACGTCCGCCAAGTGCTGACATTCGTCGAAAGCGGTAACGTAGATGCTGGTATAGTTTATGCGACTGACGCCACAGCCTCAGACAAAGTAACTGTGCGGCTAACGGCTGCGGAAAATTTGCATTCGCCCATTGTTTATCCGCTGGCAGTTATCAGAAACAGCCACAATCCGGCTGCTGCGAAAGCGTTTGTTGAGTTTTTGGGGGGCGATGGGGCTAAAATAGTATTTCAGAAATACGGATTTGGCATAGTTCGATAACTCATTAATTAGGGATTTTTTACCGCAGATAAAAGCAGATAAGCGCTGATTAACGCGAATGTATTTATAGATGGAATTTGATATTTCTCCGCTCTGGATATCTCTAAAATCCTCCGCTATTGCAACATTTATCACCTTTTTCCTGGGAATAGCTGCCGCCCGGTGGATGCTTTCAACTCACATCAGAGGTAAAGCTTTGATTGAAGGCATTTTCATTTCTCCCTTAGTTTTGCCGCCGACAGTAGTGGGATTTTTGCTGCTGCTGCTGTTTGGGAGAAATGGGGCGATCGGCAAATTCTTGCTACAATTCGACTTTACTATAATTTTCACTTGGCAAGCCGCCGCCATTACTGCCACAGTTGTATCATTTCCCCTCATGTACAAAACTGCTTTGGGAGCTTTTGAGCAAATTGATGCCAATCTTCTCAACGCTGCTCGCACTTTGGGGGCCTCAGAGTGGCAAGTTTTTTGGCGCATTATGTTGCCGCTAGCATGGCCGGGAATTTTAGCAGGAA
Organism: Microcoleus sp. AT3-D2; assembly: GCF_036705715.1. Classification (NCBI taxonomy): domain Bacteria; kingdom Bacillati; phylum Cyanobacteriota; class Cyanophyceae; order Oscillatoriales; family Microcoleaceae; genus Microcoleus; species Microcoleus sp. AT3-D2. The sequence goes on from NZ_JAUBVE010000061.1 coordinate 17,821, forward strand.
CTATTCTCGCATTTGCCCGCGCTTTGGGTGAATTCGGCGCGACTTTGATGTTAGCTGGGAATATTCCCGGACAAACTCAAACTATCCCGATGGCAATTTATTTTGCTGTGGAAGCTGGGGATATGAGGCAAGCTGCTATTTGGGTTTTGATTATTCTGAGTATTTCTCTGAGCGTGCTAACTGCTGTTAATTTTTGGATTGATTTACAAAGGATATCGCTCAAACCGAATTCGAGCCAAAGACTGCAATTAAATATTCTTAAATTCGCGTCTACTTTTACTACTACAAAATCCCAAAAACAACAACCGAAAAGCGGACTTTGTTTAAGCATTTTTAAACCTTTGTCCAGCTTTGCCTTGGATGTCGGCTTCGGTATCGGCACGGAAGTGCTCGGAGTTTTGGGCGCGTCGGGTTCCGGCAAAAGCATGACTCTGCGCTGCATCGCTGGTTTGGAAACTCCAATGAGCGGTAAAATTTCAGTCAATGGCAGGGTTTTGTTTGACTCAGCACAGGGTATTAATGTAGCTTCTAAAGACCGCCGCATCGGTTTTTTGTTTCAAAACTATGCTTTATTTCCTCACCTGACTGTTGCTCAAAATATTGCGTTTGGCTTGCAGCATTTATCTGAAAGCGAGCAAAAAATTCGGGTAAAAGAACAACTAATTTCGGTGCAAATGTCGGGACTGGAAAACCGCTACCCGCACGAACTTTCGGGGGGCCAACAGCAGCGGGTGGCTTTAGCTAGGGCGATCGCCCCTTCTCCAGAATTGCTACTGTTAGACGAACCGTTTTCTGCTTTGGATACTCATTTACGCAGTCAACTGGAACGGGAGTTAATGCAGACTCTGGCTAATTATCGGGGAATTACTTTGTTTGTCAGCCACAATTTAGAGGAAGTTTACCGGGTGTGCAAAAATCTGTTGGTGTTGGCGGAGGGAAAGCCGATCGCCTTTGATACCAAAGAGAACATTTTCGATCGCCCTGGCAATTTCACTGTCGCCCAGTTGACTGGCTGTAAGAACTTCTCAGCAGCTAAACCGATCTCCGTAACTCTCGTGGAGGCGATCGACTGGGGCTGTACTCTGACTGTAGTCGAACCAATTCCCAAATCTCTAGTTTCTGTGGGAATTCGGGCTCATCAACTGAGTTTTGTTAGCGGGTGCGATCGTGAAAATACTTTTGCTTGTTGGATCGCCTCGACTGTGGAAACTCCGCACCGGGTGACATTATATCTCAAATTGCACTCGCCTCCCAATGATTCCCAAGATTATCACTTGCAAGCCGAAGTTTTCAAGGAAAAGTGGAGGGCTATTAAGGACAACCCTTTTCCCTGGTATGTTCATATCGAGCCAATTAGGTTAATATTAATGGAAGGCTGAGTTAACTAGCAATATACCGTTAACCGTCAACACTCAACAGTTAACAGCTAACAGTTAACCGTCAACACTCAACAGCTAAATACCTCTTAAGCAAACATCAATCATGACTCAACAAGTTAAAAAAACCGACACAGAATGGCAACAACAACTCACGCCAGAACAGTTTAAAGTCACCCGCAAAAAAGGAACGGAAAGAGCTTTTAGTGGCGAATATCACGACAACAAAAAACCCGGAACTTATAAGTGTATTTGCTGCGGCACTGAGCTATTTAAATCAGAAACCAAGTACGATTCCGGTACCGGTTGGCCGAGTTTCTACGCTCCCGTTAGCGAAGAAAATGTCAAGTGCGAGTCGGATAACACCTTGTTCATGCGCCGAACAGAGGTACTGTGCGCTGTTTGCGACGCTCATCTCGGTCACGTATTTAACGACGGGCCGAAACCTACCGGTCAGCGTTACTGCATGAATTCTGCTGCTCTTAATTTCGTCCCCAAGGATTAAATTTAGTCAACCGTTCTCAGTCAAGTGTTCTGGAACAGACTTTTGGGTCTGTTCCGGGCAATTGATGTTCAAAATGCACCCATACTGCTATCTTATGGTGGAGGCAAAAAGAGTAAAAAAATAGTGGCGGCATGGGGATGGTATATCAGCGAGTTTTGCTGAAGCTCAGCGGTGAAGCGCTGATGGGCAGCTTGGGCTACGGCATCGATCCGATAGTGGTTCAGTCGATCGCCCAGGAAGTGGCCAAAGTCGTGTCCCAAGGCATTCAAATCGCGATTGTTGTCGGTGGTGGCAACATTTTTCGCGGGGTGAAAGCTGCTTCGGCAGGGATGGATCGGGCAACGGCTGATTATGTGGGCATGATTGCTACGGTGATGAATGCTATCACTTTGCAGGATGCTCTTGAACAAGCAGGAGTACCAACGAGGGTGCAATCGGCGATCGCCATGCAAGAAGTAGCTGAACCCTACATCCGGCGGCGGGCGATTCGCCACCTAGAAAAAAAACGAGTAGTGATTTTTGGTGCCGGTTCTGGCAACCCTTTTTTTACTACTGATACTACAGCCGCTTTGCGGGCTGCTGAAATTGATGCAGAGGTCATTTTTAAAGCTACTAAGGTAGATGGGGTGTACGATTCTGACCCCCACCTCAACCCCAACGCGCGCAGGTATCAAACCCTCACCTATGCCCACGTCTTGAATCAAGATTTGCGGGTGATGGACAGTACCGCGATCGCCCTTTGCAAAGAAAATAATATTCCTATTATGGTATTTGACCTCTCGGTGTCGGGCAACATCTACCGAGCTGTAATGGGAGAATCTATTGGAACTCTTGTGGGAGGTTTTTGTGAAGTTAGCTGAAGCAGAAGATCATATGCAAAAGGCAGTTGAGGCTACTCAACGGTCTTTTAATACTATTCGGACGGGACGGGCCAACGCCTCCCTCCTCGATCGAGTCATGGTAGACTACTACGGCTCTCCAACTCCGATCAAATCCCTTGCCAACATCGGCACCCCGGATGCGACTACGATCACCATTCAACCGTTTGATCGCACAGCGCTTACCTCGATCGAAAAAGCAATTTCCCTGTCCGATGTAGGACTCGTTCCCAACAACGACGGTTCAGTTATTCGCTTGAACATTCCGCCGCTGACGAGCGACAGACGCCAAGAATTTGTCAAAATGGCCAGTAAGTTTGCTGAAGAAGGTAAAGTTGCAATTCGCAATATCCGCCGCGATGCCGTTGACTCGATTCGCAAGCAGGAAAAAAGCAGCGATATCTCTAAAGATGAATCCCGCGACTTGCAAGATAAAATTCAAAAGCTGACGGACAAGTACGTTGCCAAAATAGAAGAAGTTTTGGCAGCGAAAGAGAAAGATATCACGACTGTTTAGGGAATGGGAAATTGGGCAGGGGGAATAGGAAGAGTTTTGAGATTGCCGAGATACGGCCGCCAACAACGAGCAGACGCTTAATCTTGTGTGAGTTGTGAGTTAAAAACTCAAGATTTAACACTCATTAACTTACCAATTCCTCCTGCCCCATGACCACTCACCCATTACCAGTTGTCCGCTGAAGGAATTCGTCCTGCCATTGTTAGCGGATTTAAGGCTGCTGAGGCGATCGATCTCTTGGATGTGCCGACGACGCTAAGGAGCAGTACACTCAATCGATCGCCCAAGAATGCAACACTGATATGGTTTGGGCCCGTCGCTTGGCCAGAGCCTTCTATCAGTTTACAGGAGCTGCTTATAGAGCGGGCGTCAAATTCCCGATGCCTACTCAGTTGATGAGCAAAATTTTGTGTGGCTAACTGCTTTATGCCGATATCGCTAACCGCGCTTTTCATTCTTCTGATGCCGTTTTGGAATGAAGAAACAGGGAATGATAAATATTCTTACATTTCCATTGCTTATTCTTGATTTCCCATTCTTAATCCTTAACTTAAAAATAGGAATTACGCACTATTCCTCAGAAAGCCAGTTGATTCCTAGATTTTTCGTTCCTTAACCCGATTTTTTCCAAGAAACTCGGTTCAAAAGCGTAAATGCTATTTTAAATAAAGTCGATGCGAGGATTTTTTAATACAAGCCTCACGCTGCTCATAGAATAAATCTCAAATACTCTTGGAGGCAAAAAGTGGTTGAAAACGTTACTAAGAGCGCGGTAAGGCGCTTCATGGACACCCTGAATAATTATATTCTACCTAAATCCTGTAAAATATAGCCATCCTAAATCATTTGTAAATTTCTTACTCCCTCCCCTTGATAAGGTGAGGGTTGGGGTGGGGTCAAACATTTACGACTCATTTAGGATTGCTATATATAATCTCAAATCTAATGATAATTTATTTTTATAAAGTAGAGGAGCCTTACGGCTGCTTTTCTAATTTTTCACTACATGACATTTCTCTGCACGGTCAATATTGGTTGACTGTGGAACATTACTATCAAGCCCAAAAATTTGTCAGCACTGATAAAAGATTAGTGGCGGCAATTCAAGCCGTAGCAACTCCTCAAGAAGCCGCTAAATTAGGTCGCGATCCCAACCACCGGATTCGTGCTGATTGGGAAGCCGTGAAAATTCCCATTATGCGCGAAGCAGTTTTAACTAAGTTTCTCACTCATACAGACATTCAAGCTATTCTTCTTGCCACAGGGGATCGAGTGATTGTCGAGGATTCGCCAACGGATTACTACTGGGGGTGTGGCTGCGACAGAACCGGTCAAAATCATTTGGGTAAAATTCTGATGAGCGTGCGCCAAGAAATTAGTCAGCGCCTTGCACCCTGATAGAAACTCAAATTCTTTCGTTAATTATCATTATATGAAGTTATACAACAAATGTCAAGTTATCCTAACAATGAATAATTCTCATAGTGAGAGTTTAAGATTGCGAGAAATTTATAAGAGCATTAAAATAATAATTATTATGTGCTTAAGTCGCTCTGCCTGTTGAAGGCAAAGATTAAACTGGCGCGATCGCAAATTTTACTTACCCCAGCCCACCCGATGCGATACACCGTCGTCTCTGACAAGTGCGCGACGGATTAATTGTACAGATCGGTTTAGTCAAAAATTCCGGGTAATGTATTTGAGTTTGAACGTTCCAACAGCACATCAAAACTTCTTATTATTGTATAAGTACAAAAGGAGATTTATGCAACTCAGAGAAAATACGCAAGAATTACATTATAAACTAGACAGAGAAGTTTTGATACGGCGGATAACAGAACGCATTCGCCAATCTCTAGAATTAGAAGATATTTTAACCAGTACAGTAGCAGAAGTGCGGTCTTTTTTGAAAACAGATCGCATTATGATTTACAGGTTTAGTGCTGACGGCAGTGGAGAAGTTGTTGCTGAGTCAATTAATAACAACTGTCTCCCTTCCTTGAAAGGACTGCACTTTCCAGCAGACGACATTCCCGCGAGCGCCAGGGAGATGTATGTCACTTTGCGCCAGCGGACAATAATAGATGTTAACTCAGGGACGATCGTCCTGAGTCCCCTCGATGCTGCAGACACCGGTCAACCTTTAGTAAAGGAAGAGATCCACTACAGATCGCTCGATCCTTGCCATACCGCTTACCTGATGGCAATGGGAGTGCAATCTTCCTTAGTCGTGCCGATTGTGCACCGCCGGATCGTCTCGGAAAACAGCAAAACAGATATCTGCCAGGCCGCGACGTGTCTGACTCGATACGAGCCAGGAAATAATCAAAAAATTCACATCGAACTGTGGGGACTTTTAGTGTCTCACCACTGTGCGCCCCTCAATATTTCACCAGCAGATTTAGAAGTAGTTCAGCTCGTATCAGATCAATTGTCTAGCGCTATAGCCCACGCGCTCCTCCTCCAGCAAACCCGCTCTCAAGCCGTCCGCGAAGCTACCGTGAGTCGCATAGCAGCCCTGTTATATGGTCACGTCAACATTCAACTGCAACAGGGTTTAGAAGCCACCGTCACCGCTTTGGGTGGTAGCGGTGGCAGACTCTATCTCAAACCGCCGAAAATCAACGGTGAAAAGTTATCCGCTCCCAAGATTGAAGGAGGATTGCCAATTGCCCCGGCCCACAGTGATGCTACCTTTGAACTGTTCACCACAGGAGAACAACCGACACTTCCCAACTGGGAAAAAGTTAAGGCGATCGAAGCTCATCCCCTCTGGCAGGAATGGCTAACCAAAGGATTCAAAAATACCGAAGAACTTCCCAAGTTTTCAATTTTTACTAATTCTCAATTTCCAGTTTGGATAATTACAGACTTATACAAAGAACCTCTATTTAGAGTTTTAGTTCCCGCTTTCCAATCTACTCAAATTCGGGGTTTGTTGGTAATTCCCCTCCACTACAAACAACAATTAGTCGGCTGTTTGACCATTTTTCGCAATGCCATTGATACCGAAAAAATGTGGGCGGGGCGCTTTGACACCAGCGCTGCACAAACTCTTCCCAGACAATCTTTTGAACTCTGGCGAGAAATAAAAAAAGGTCAGTCGCCCGAGTGGAAGTACGAGGAAATTGAGCAAGCTTTAGCTATAGCCAGCCAATTTTGTTCGGCAATTGGGCAGTACGTTCTTTATAAAGAAGTGCAAACCCTGAATGCCAACTTGGAGCGCCAAGTTCAAGAACGCACCGCCCAATTGCAAAAATCCTTGGACTTTGCCAAAGTATTGACGCGAGTTAGAGACCAGATTCGCAGCACCTTAGATTTAAAAATCATACTGCAAACTATTGTGCGAGAAGTCAGAGTTTTGTTGGATACCGATCGCACGGTAATCTACCAATTTGCGGCCGACAAACAGGGCGAGGTAGTTGTCGAAGCTGTTTGTGGCGAGTGGCGGTCCATTTTAGGTATCAAATCTCCACAAGGATGCTTTCCCGAAGGCTCAGACTGCTTTTATCGAAGCGGACGGGTGCGAGCAATTAATGATATTTATACTGAGGATTTAACACCCTGTCACCGCGAATTTTTGGAAGAGTTGCAGGTGAGAGGAAGTTTAATTGTGCCTATGAAAGGCAAAGATTCCCAAGCGTGGGGGTTGCTGATTGCCCATGAGTGTTCGGGGCCGAGAGTTTGGCAAACAGCAGAACAGGAATTAGTGCAACATTTAGCGGCTCAAGCTGCGATCGCCATTCACCAAGCAGAACTTTATCAAGAAAGTCTCAATGCAGCAACTGCCGATCGATTAAAAGCCGAACAGCTAGCTAAAACCGTCACAGAACTGCACAATACCCAAGCCCAACTGATTCAAACCGAAAAAATGTCCAGTCTTGGACAACTCCTGGCCGGAGTCGCCCACGAAATCAATAACCCCGTTAACTTTATCTACGGCAATCTGTCGCACGCCAGCGAATACACCAAAGATTTGCTCTGCTTGGTGGAACTCTACCGCCAGCACTACCCCAATCCCAACCCAGAAATTAGCGAGTGTTCCGAAGCAATCGACATCGAATTTCTTACCGAAGATTTGCCAAAAATTTTGGGTTCCATGACAGTCGGAGTTGAGCGCATCCGCCAGTTAGTTGTATCTTTACGTAATTTTTCCAGGAGCGATCAAGCCGAGAAAAAAGCCGTTGACATTCATGAGGGCATAGACAGTACCCTGTTGATTTTGCAGCACCGGATCAAAGCCAATTCTGATCACAACACCGTAGAAATCATTAAAGAATACGCCCCTTTGCCCTTAGTAGAATGCTATGCCAGCTCGCTCAATCAGGTATTTATGAATCTGATCGGTAATGCCCTTGACGCCCTAGAAATGGGAAAAAAAGAGCGAGTTATGAATCTTCCCTTTAAAGCGGCAAGTGCAGCGGCGACGCATTTAAGCTCCCAAATACTGCCTATCGAGTCAGGAGATATAAAGGCAACCAGCGAGTGTTTGATTCCTGATTTCCCATCTCCTTGCATTCGGATTCGCACTGAATTAATCGATGAAAAAACGGTAGGAATTTGCATTGCCGACAATGGTCACGGCATCCCGAAAGAGTTAATCTCTCACATATTTAATCCGTTTTTTACTACTAAACCCGTAGGTCGGGGCACGGGTTTAGGACTGTCTATCAGTTACCAAATTGTAGTTGAGAAACACCAAGGCGTACTTAAATGTGTTTCTGTACCCGGTCATGGTACAGAATTCTGGATCGAGATTCCCCTGAATTAGGCAACCGTCAAGGCAAGATCAACTTCACCAGCACAGAACCGATCGAACCGAGAAGACTCATAAAGTTGCCACCGCCCCCCGTGCGGGGTTCCGTAGGCTTTTGGCGCGCAACAATGGCTTCGCCTAACTGCTTTGACAACTCCTGACCTTGGGGATTTCCTTGAGCTGCAAACAGTTGGTTTGCTATTGCAGCGTCTTGAGCCGCACCGGCGAACTCTCCCACGTCAGCGCGAGACATACTGCGCGCAAAATAAACAGCTGCTAAATCCGATTTCAGATTCAGGGCTTGATTGTAATAATCAATGGCGTTTCTGTAGTTTCCTGCTTGAGCTTCCAGCACTCCCAACCGATAGAAGTCTTCAGCGGTGCCAATATTGGTTGGCATTCCTCTAACTCCGATCAGTTGCGCGTTAGTTAAATTGGCGTTGAGCAAATTGGCGCCGCTGAGATAGGCACTTCTCAAGTCAGCACCGCTGAGGTTCGCACCGCTGAGGTTAGCCCCCGTCAGGTTGACGCCAAACAAGCTAGTGCCGCTGAGGTTGGCACCGCTGAGGTCAGCCCCGGTGAGGTTGGCTCGGCTGAGGTTAGCCATTCTCAAGTCAGCACCTTTGAGATTGGCTCCGGTTAAGTTGGCTAAAACCAAGCCCGCACTGCTGAGGTCGCAGTTGGGGCACTGTCGGGTGGCTAGTAATTGTTGCGTGTGTTGGATGTTCTCGGCGGCGGCAGGAGCGATCGGGGCGATCGCGCTCAGCAGCGTTGCAGCAGCGAGGATTCTGAGTTTCATTTTAACCGTCCTAAATCCAAAATATTAAATCTAAAATAGCTTTTCTCGAAGCAATTGAAAATCACCATAACACAAGTTCACCCAACAAATCTTTTGACTTGCCGTATGTAGGAGTTCTTTGCGGCATCAGCACCCTAGATTGAAGTTATCCGCCTTACCGGAGTGTCAATCGATTTTAGATTTTAGATTTTAGATTTTAGATTTTAGAATTGAATCATTGACCCCACGGATAAATTCGGGGGGCAAGTTTCATCGGATACAGGTTTTTTATTTCTCCACGGATGAATCACGTGGCGGGTATCCTGGATGCTTTCTTCGGTCAAATAAAGATTTCGCTGCCAATAAATTAGGGTAATGAAAAGCTCATTACCCTTTAGCCGCTGTTCTCGGCAACCATAAAAATTAACAAATAAATTAGTCGTGAATCGTGCCGTCGGGCATCGTTGTACCCTTAAGATATACTCCGCTCAGGTTAACTTTTGTAAGGTTGGCTCCCAACAGGTTTGCTCCGCTTAAGTCTGACGCACTTAAAATCGCTTCAGTCAAGTCTGCCCTAATTAGACTCGCCCCCATTAAGTCGGCTCCGCTCAGGTCTACTTTACTCAAGTTTGCGCCAATTAAATCGCATTCTGTGAGTACCGCCCTACGCAAGTTTACTCCGTAAAGATTTACTCCGTGCAAGTCTGCACGGCTGAGTGTTGCCCGAGATATGTTGGCACCAATTAAAGTTGCTTGGATCAGAGAAGCTCCGCTCAAGTCTGCTTTGCTGAGATTTGCTCCCATCAACTCAGCTCGATGCAGGTTAGCTTCAACTAAAAGTGCTTCCGTGAGGTCGGCTCCACCTAAGTCTGCTTTGCTCAAATTAATCTTGCACAAATTGGCTTTGCCAAAGTTGGCTCTGTTAAGTTTGGCTTTGCTGAGATTGGCTCCAATCAGGTCGGCTTCATACAGATTGACTCCAATCAATTCTGCTTCGTAGAGGTAGACCTCGTGCAGGTAGACCCCACTAAAATTTCTTTCTCCTATTGCATATAGCTTGAGCAGTTCGTCAACGTTCATTGTGGCTTCTCTACACCTTTTAAATGAAGAATACTGTCAGCAAGCTGGTTGCACCGGATGTTCTGCAATTTTAGATTCTAAAATATTCATACCCAGCCTGAAACTTCCCTCAATCTGCAAGGTTTGAGTATAAATTAGATGTTTGGTGAGGGTGAAGGAAAAAGCTGCATTCTCTTTTACCCGTGGCTAAAAATTAATATTTAAAAATTTTAACAACAAGTTCGATCGCACTTCCTAACTAAATCCCAAAGATTCTACGTGGAAACTCCGATCAAACCCATAACTTTTTGTGGGTTGTTGAGCTTACTGAGTGCTAGCGTGACGAAGATCACAAAAAAATGCTAGTAGGATCACATAGAAACTCCGATTTCGATCACAGCAGGCGGGCAAAAATAGCCGATACTTATACTGTAATGCTCTAAAAAATTGACAATGCCACCCTCGTCGTGTTTTACTCAATTGGCGATAAAGCCAGTAGTTTCACGGATACTTGCCCGTGGCAAGAAAGTCGGTTGCAACGTCACTCGGCGCTACCGGCTCTGACCGATGAGAGTGCTGATATCTAAGGATTTTTCGCACAGCGAAAGCCAAAAATGCACTTCGGGGACTAGGGGAATGTCTGTATAAAAATGCGACCGCTGGTGTACAGACATTCGCTTGTTTGCTAGCACCTAACTAAAAATCGCCCATACGTTCGCAAAAATTACCAATTGATACCAGGAAAACCATGATAGACGTTTAACAATAAAATAATAAATGGTATTCCTTAAGAGTCACCTATTGTTACTAATGTTACAGTCGATCGGTTAACGGCTATCAGTATTAGCAATGACGCTTGTCCATCAAATACAAAACTGACCCAGAAACCGGTTTTTTTACAAAAAAAATCGTTGCAACCTTGCTCCAGGTTAAAATAACCCGGTTTCTGAGCGTCTGAGTGCCTCCAGGAATGAAAAAGTTTAATGAGAAAGATCGCTTTTGTCTTGCTTCAGGGCAAACAAAAGGTCAGGATTTAGGATAGGAGCAGCTTTGGCTCGCTTGTCAAACAAAGGTATTGTAGAACGCGAATTGTGAGGTAATTGATATGGCTGGAGTATGTAAACTTAGCATCACAGAGACAATTGAAGAACTAAAAAACCTGTTAACTGAACAAAAAACAGCAAGCGGCTTTCAAAAAATTCAAGCACTTTACCTGTTCAAAATTTGTCACGTTAAGACAGTTAAAGAATTGGCAATGACCATCGGGGTAAACCGAATTACAGTGCAGCGGTGGCTGAGAAAGTACCGATCTTACGGACTCGAAGGACTCCTCGAAACAAAGCACAGCGGCGGCCGCAAGCCGGCTATTCCTCCTGTGGCCCGCGCTAGTTTGGCAATGCGCCTCAGCGACCCCCAGGAAGGCTTTAAAAGCTATGGAGAAATTCAAGAGTGGTTGCAGCAGGAATACAGCATTGAAGCTTCCTATAAAGCGGTTTACGCAACAGTCAGATACCAGCTCAAAGCCAAGCTGACGAAAGTCTAGACAGTTCATACCCCGTCGGATTAATCACCGATTATCTAATGGTTTGCAGTCAGCTTTTGGAGCTTTTGAGGAGTTCCTTCGTCACGAAACACCTGACTAATTCTTTTTTAACAAAACTCGCTCCCATAAACTGCGAAGCATATAAATTATATGTTGTGGCAATGGGGTGAGGGGAAGAATATGTGATGCTTTTCCCCTGTTTGTGAAAGATGCTTAAAAAATTGGTCATCAATCATAACTTGCAAGTTTTGTCTAATTTGCAGGTTTTGTTATATGGAGATAAAAATTGGCAGTGGCTAAGGCAAAAACCGATCCAAAGCCGCTTTCAACTCTTCGATTTCCGTATCGATATTACCTTCTTTAGCGGCTCGGGCAATGCACTCAGTTAAGTGTTCGTCAAGAATGATTCTCGCTACGCGATCGAGTGCGCCTCGAACCGCAGCAACTTGCACCAGAACTTCGGGACAAGGACGGTTTTCTTGAACCATTGTTTTAATGCCGCGGACGTGTCCCTCAATCCGAGACAAGCGATTTACCAGCCGCCGCATCGATTCTTCATCGTGATGGTGAGGATGGACTGATTCAGCGTCGTGATGGTGGTGGGAATTTGAGGGCAAGGATTTGTCAGTAGAAGTATCAGATAGAATCATCGGGGTTACGAGGGAAATTTAAAAGTTAGAATTCAGAATATGTGGAGTTGGTGCGGGCTCGTGACTCATGTATTGTAACTGTCAAAATATATTTAGGATCTTCATAGTGGCCGATTATTGAGTCCGCACGATCGCACACCTTTACCAGACTAACCCAGACTAACAAAGATTGACGCTATGCGACTATTTAAGTTTTTTCGCCCCGCACCTCGAACCGGTGCTCGTTGGTTCGCCCTAATTTTAGGAATGACGATCGCCCTGAGTGCGTTAGCAATCAATGCTGCACCCGCTGCCGCCGCTGATAGCACCAATCCGCCCAACTTACACTTCCAGAGTTCCCCCGCCACCCCCCCGAATCCGCAACTGTTAGCGCTGCGGAGTCCTGAACTCCCAGGGGATACCGGCAGTTTTGTGACCGCGGCTGTCGATCGAGTCGGGCCGGCCGTTGTCCGCATTGATACCGAGCGCACCGTCAGTCGCAACCTCGACCCCTTAATGGAAGACCCCTTCTTCCGCAGATTTTTGGGAGAAGATTTGCGAAGCATGACACCGAGACAAGAACGATTGCGCGGTCAAGGTTCTGGCTTCATCATCGACAAAAGCGGGATTGTTTTAACCAATGCTCACGTAGTTGACAAAGCCGATCGAGTGACTGTCACCTTAAACGACGGCAGAACATTTCCAGGAGAAGTGCAAGGTACTGACGAAGTAACTGATTTGGCAGTTGTCAAAATTAATACTAAGCAATTCGACTTGCCCGTGGCAACCCTAGGAGATTCCGACGCGGTGAAAGTGGGAGATTGGGCGATCGCCGTGGGAAACCCTTTAGGATTTGACAATACCGTCACCTTGGGCATTATCAGCACTCTCAAACGCTCCAGTGCAGCCGTCGGCATCCCCGACAAGCGGCTCGATTTCATTCAAACCGACGCCGCCATCAATCCCGGCAATTCCGGCGGCCCGCTGTTAAACAGCAGAGGAGAAGTGATTGGCATCAACACGGCGATTCGAGCTGATGCAATGGGTATTGGCTTTGCAATTCCGATCGCCAAAGCCAAGGCCATCTACGCGCAGTTAGCCAAGGGAGAACAAGTCAGCCATCCGTTTTTGGGGATTCAGATGATTGCTTTGACTCCTGAAATGGCCAGAGAGAATAATTCTGACCCCAATGCTCCTTTGATTGTCCCGGAAGTTAACGGAGTGTTAGTCATGCGAGTTGTGCCAAATACGCCTGCTGAGAAAGCAGGGATTCGCAAAGGGGATGTGATAGTTCAAATTGACGGTGAGGGAGTGACTGAGGCCGAACAGTTGCAAAGTTTGGTGGACAACAGTGAAATCGGTCAAATTCTCAAACTGAAGGTGCGCCGCGGTGCCCAGATTAAAGAAGTCGCCGTTCAAACTGCTCAATTGCAAGATTTTTAGAAGTGAAGAGGAAGGGGGTAAACTGTTAGAAAACCTTTCCTTCTTCCTTCTTCCTTCTTCCTTCCTCTATATGACACGAGTTCAACTTGCCTATCCCAAAATTCCAGATAGTAAAAATTGCCCTCATGAACAATGTATAGCTTTTGAGAAGTACGATGGCACTAATTTGCATTGGGTTTGGGAAGTCGAACTTGGTTGGTATGCTTTTGGTACGCGCCGCAGTAGATTTGATTTAGATGAGATGGGAATTGCAGAATTTAACGCTGCACATCCAGGTTTAGAAGCAGCACCTGAAATATTTAAGATAGATTTTGCTAGTCCATTAGAGTCTATATTTAGAGAGAACGAACAGTATCACTGCGCTGAAATTACTGTGTTTACAGAGTTTTTTGGTGCTAACTCGTTTGCGGGAATGCACCAAAAGGACGATCGCAAACAACTGGTGCTTTTTGATGTGGAAACTGAGGGTGGCATGGTTGTTCCCGATCGGTTTATTCAGGATTTTGGTAAATTAAATATTGCGCGAGTGATTTATCGCGGCAAATTAACAGGCAAGTTTATGGATGATATTCGCGAGGGGAAATACGGTGTGGATGAAGGTGTTGTGTGCAAGGGAGGCCGCAATGCTAATAATCTGTGGATGGTGAAGATTAAGACAGATGCGTATATGCAGAGATTACAGGAAGTTTTTAAGGATGATTGGGAAAATTACTGGGAGTAATATCAAACTGATAGATCAACTGTCACAAGCCAAAGTGGGAGATATCGGCAATCCCCTTGGATTTGACAATATCGTTGCGTAAGTCATCAGGAATTAAAGTATATTGGTCATAATCAATAGACAGCTAATAAAAAAATCAGGGAAAATTTAGTTATGACATCTGTGCAGATTGAAAAAAAAGCCATGACAGAAGAAGATGTGGCAAAGTTATGGGAAGCATTCCAAGTATTTGATGCGGACGGGAGCGGTGGTATTTCATCAGAAGAACTGGGTCAAGTGATGCGATCGCTAGGCCAGAGTCCTAACGAAACCGAGCTGCGCGACATGATCAAGGAAGTGGACGTAGACTTGTCGGGCAGTATCGATTTTGAGGAATTCAAAATGCTGATGGTGTCCCAGCAGGGCGATCGCCAGAGTCGTCTCAAAATGGCATTTAGTGTATTTGATGAAAACGGTAGCGGTCAAATCACCAGAGACGAGCTGCACGGCGTGATGAGCCAGTTTGGGCTGACAGAGCAAGAGCTCGATGAGATTATCAAAGAGGTAGATCATGACGGCGATGCCTCAATTGACTTTAAGGAATTCTGCAAACTGGTACCGGATGAGTCAGAGATCACAACCGGATATCAAGACTCACCGGTTCCGGTTGTCAGCACACAGACAACAGAGATTTCAGACATTACAGCGGCTGCGATCGCAACTACAGCAACTGCTATCAATGAGGCAGCTTCTGCCACTATTGAACCTAATCTACAAGAAGCACCCACCGATAGCAATCCAGAAATAGCGCGCCTAAAAGAACTACTCGCCCAACACCCACAAACTGAGAAGAAGCGCGGTACGTCCCGGTTGCAGATGCAGATTGGTTTGTTTCGTCTGATCCAGGGAGCAGCCTACCGCAGCTTCCGCGAGAGTTTTTCCGCCAACCACGAGACTCACCTCCGCGTGAGAAACTTGCCATACAGAATCGCTGATTTTGTGCAATTTGTCAGGAGTGCGATCGCGCTTTATAAAGGATTAGGTGTAGTAGAGTCTGCGTGCAACCCTGTACTGGATGCAGTAGTTAAATCGCTCGAAGATGAATATGCCAGACTGCAAGATCGCATCAAAAACTGGAAGACTATAGAAAAAACTCCAGAAATGTTGGCAGAACAAAAAGCCATGTTGGAAGCGCGGGGTAAGTCTGCAACTGCCAAGGAAAAGTTTGCCGCAGGAGTCGAGTTTGCCATCACCATCAAGAAGAAGAGTCTCAACTTGCGTGACATCGCCGAGGGTGTGCTTGCCATCAACGAACTCAACCGATTGAGAAAAATGGAACTGAGTGAGGAAATGGCACCGCCACCAGCCAAATCAGAGGGAGATCCAAAAGAGTACCTGAAGAAGTGGAACCGCGTCATCCTCTCGGATGCCTCAGAGGAAATCGATGGTGCGATGATGCCAGTCGCCTATTGGTATGAAGACTTTATGCCGAAGTTGCTAGCTGCCTTCAGCGTCAGCACAGCAGCAGACATCCCCTTCAACACGGTTCCTGACGAAGCAGCTTTAAACCAGTGGTACGAAGCCACCAAGGCGTCAGGGGAATTTGGACGCTATGGGGCGGATGTTGCAGAAGGCTTTCCCAAATGCGCTCCAAAACAGAAGTTGATGCTTCAACAGGCATGGCGCTTGACGCACAACTACCTGAATGGGGTACAGAAACGACGCGAACGCTTGGAGTTTGGGCGCGAGTCTGGCGAACTCTCGCAATATGTATCGTTCATTGACGTTTATATCGATCGCAGTGAAATAAAGAATTCACAAATGCGCGTCAGCTTCCCTTACTATATTGGCCCTGCGGTGTGGCGTTTCTTCCACACTACGGCTGAAATCGTCTCTACCAAGACCCCCCAACAGCAAAAAACTTTGGTGGCCATCTTCAAGGACTTTTTCAAACTGTTTGCCACTATGTATCCCTGCCCCTACTGCCGCCACCACCTCAACGCCTACGTCGTGCAGAATAAAGAGGTGGAAATGTACCCTGTGGAGTACCTCGTGCTTGGGCGCGACCCGCGTCTGAATGACTTTGAGGTATCAATGGAGGCGAAGCTCTCCACCGTAGTAGATGGCGCTTCCCTGCGCTTATTCTTCTGGAAGCTGCACAATACTGTCTCCTCATCAATTGCGCGATCGGAGGAGTGGTATCACAAGGATGAGAAAGCATTCTACACCACCCGTTATTGGCCCAGCATTGACTCTGAGCTAGCACGAGCCAAAGCCCTCAAACACATTAGCATTGCCACCGATCGGATGTACCGCCTCTACGGTATGCTCAAGCCTGCGGCACGACTGACAGGGGTGAGAGCAACATTGCAAAAGCTGTTGGATAAGAGGGATGAGGAAGGTATCAAGGAGGCTTGCTTAGTTGCCCAAGATTACATCAAGGAGTTGGAGGAGGCGATCGTCACCGGACAATTCCTCCAAGAGACATATTACTTTGACCCTGACCTTGTGGATCGAGCTCCAGTCTTTAGTCCTGAAGAAGAGGAGTTTGCTCGCAGCGGTGTGTTCGTAGAGGTTGCTTAGATATCAGTGAGTAAAAAGTTAAGTTTTTAAGCTTAACTTTTTACCACTTCGTATATAGTAATCCTCCAGTTTGGAGAGAATGCACTTGCTGAAATAATTACCGCCGATCGACTCTTGCGGATTTCTGTACCGACTGAGGGATCGAAATTCACGAGCCAGAGGCTTCCCAGTCGGTAATCGCTGCTTGCTGCCATGCTTCCTCCTCATCGGCTAATTCATCGCTCAGTTCATTTAGCAATAAACAGGCTTCTACCATTGCCTGCTGTTCTTGTTGTTTGCGCCACGCTTGCAATAAAAGCTCAATTAGCCGACTGCGATTTTCTACACGATCGTCAATGTAACGGACTAGCTCATCTGGCAAAGAGATAGATACTTTCATATTATTTATGCCACTTTTAATACTACCATTGGTCCCACCTCGATCGAGCAGATAGCAAGCTGATGAAGTAGAGCAGCAGCAACGCCGATTCCGTCTGATTCCGATCGCCCCTTACACAAAATTAGCCGGATCTTGATCTCGCCGATGCTTCAGCAGAATCGGAGAACCTTGGCCATCACCCACCAAAGCCGCCGTTTCCTCCAAGGCTTCCCTCAATCGCTTGGCCGCGTAAATCGACATATCGCGGGGCACATTTACCCGATCGCGCAAATACCGCAAAGCCGCATCAGAACCAGCAGGCGGCGTACAAACTTCGCCAGTCATCATCAAAGTTAAAGCACAACGCAAAGCCTCATCGAATAACTTGTCATCAGCAGGATTGACTCGAACGATGTTGCGCTGGTGCTTAATGACGCGATGAAGTGCTTCAGCGCGGGAGGTTTCCGGTTCTGGATACATCACATCCGGCAGTCCAGCCCAAGGCCCATGATCCACGCGGGCTTTATTGAGTAGCATCTGAGGTTCGCCGTTTTCATAACACCCGCCCATCTGAGGCGGTAAATCGTGGACGTGGGTGTGAAAATCGCTCTGAGTGCCGCGATAGGTAGGGCGGGTTTCCATCGCCCCAAACCAGTCAGCAAAGCGCGGGTTTTCTTCCCGCATCGAGTAGCCTTTGTAGTAGTAAAGACTGGCATTCATGCGTTCGACGTAGGGCGTAAAGATGACATCCGCAGTGCCAAATTCATCGAGGAAATAAGGCCCCGGAGTGCTGCCGAGAGCCTTTTCTACCTGGCCGACGACGCTGATAAATTGCTCGCGGTTGTGCTGTTCTACTCTGGCTGAACTTGCTGGGTAGCACAGCCAAGAGCACCAGGCCCTAAACAGCAGTCGCTCTAGCCGCCGCAGGGGAATTACTGCGGGGTTTTCCATGCCCAAACCCAAGGGGCCATAGACTAGTTCGAGGGCGATTAAGATATCATCGCTTTCGGTGATGATGCGGCCGTCTAGTTCGATCGCGGGTAGCATTCCCGATGGCACTTTGCGCTTGTACCAGCTTTCCTTTTCCCCATAGCAGAACATTGTAACTTTGTCAATACGGTAGGGGATTTGTTTTTCTTCCAGCCACAGCCAGATTTTTTGGCAGTAGGGACACCAGGCGTGGTTATCGCGGTACAGGGTGACTCGCACATCGGATTCGGTTTGTCCGAAGAGGCGCAAGCGGGATTGAGCGTTGGTGGGGCCGTTTGTGCGATCGACTTCAAAGTCTGTGAGGGCTTCTAATTCTGTCCAGCTTAGGGGGGTCATGCGATTTTAGATTTTAGATTTTAGATTTTAGATGGGAGAATTGAAGCCAGCGACTGCTTCGTGGCAATAATAGAACTTACGCACCAACTCAATCGGTAGGGTGCGCTGTGCGCGCACCTTACCCCTACCCATAGTGCATTCAACTATTTTTTTGTCTTAGTCATGAATAAGATAGTTGGTTCTCAGTTAAAAAACGCTTTGAGGACTGAAGTCCTCACTACAAACTTAACTACAATTAAGGCGACATTTGGGGAGGGGGTGGGGCGTCTTGAATTTTAGCCAGTGCTGCTTTCATTTCGGGAGTGGCTAGCAACTTTTGGGTATCTGCGATTAAACGATCGCCCCAGAGGTTTTCTTTTAGAAATTCTACGGTAGCATAGCGTTGGTCGAGTTTCAGAGCTGCTTCTCCCATCGCTAAGCCTTTTTCTTTGTCACCTTTTGTGTACAATGCTACTGCTAGAGCTAGCATTGATTCGGCTGCTTTGTCGTCGATCACGATCGCTTCTTGCCAGCGTTTGATAGCGCCATCGACATCTCCCATTTCGTATTTGACTAATCCGATATTGTTGATAGCCGGCCACAGGTTTTTTTCTAAAGCAAAGGCTTTTTCGTATTGGGCGATCGCCTGATCAAACCGCTTCAGCTTATAAAAAGCATTGCCTAAATCAAATAATGCACCTGGAGTGTCTGGTTTTAGTTTCAACCCTGCTTGCAAATATTCGACTGCTTTCTCGTAGTTCGCTTTGCGAAAGTGAGCTTCTCCCAAGACAAATTTAATTGATGGATTTTCTGGCGACAAAGATTGAGCTTGCCCCAAAGCTTCAATGCCTTTGTCAAACTCCTCGACTTGAAGGTACAAGCTACCTAACAAAGTCCAAGTTTGAGCATTTTTGGGGGCTAACTGTGTGGCGAGTTCGGCTCTGGGTACCGCTAGTTGGTACTGCTGGAGTCTGGCTAGCTGGACGGCTTCTTCTGCAAGGCTCAAGGCTGTTTGTTCGAGTTGGGCCGAGTCGATTTGCAGGGTGTAAGGCAGGAGTGCCTGTGCAACAGCAGGCTCGGGCATTGCCCCCAAACCGAGTGCGAGTAGCAGAGATATTAAACGAATGCGATTAGGCACTGTACA
The DNA here is from genome assembly GCF_036705715.1 of Microcoleus sp. AT3-D2. Lineage (NCBI taxonomy): Bacteria > Bacillati > Cyanobacteriota > Cyanophyceae > Oscillatoriales > Microcoleaceae > Microcoleus > Microcoleus sp. AT3-D2. The sequence goes on from NZ_JAUBVE010000061.1 coordinate 37,395, forward strand.
GCCCCAGAAAAAAATATAAGGGTTTCTCGATCGCCTATAATAACTCATATTTTTGAGTTTTGATATTGCTTCTTGACTCGCAACACTTCTGGGTTTTCATTTGAATACTTCTCAAATTATGTTTACATTCAGGATGGTCATTTTTCTTCACTGTTTTACAGACGACTAAGAACCTCACTACAAATAGGCCAAATCATGAGTTATTATAAACTTGAATGAGTTAATAAATAATGCTTCGTGATTGACAGTTAAAGAGTTACAAAATTCTGTTTTTTCTCATAAATAATAGTTTATTTTGAGTAGCTTAAAGAGGAGTAAATTCCGCACTACAAACCTGGTAAATTCTTCCTTTTCAAGAACTTGAGTGAGTTAATAAGCTCTGTTGAATTTTATCTAACAATTGTGCTGCTGATAAGGAAGAAGGCAAAATTTTGGCAGATACTTCTTGCAGTAGAAAGTCGATCGCCTCGGATTCCGAATTTACAGCAGACCGATAATCCCAGACTAAAATTGGCAGTTTTACTGCCATTTGCCGCAGGTTCGATAGCGCCTGCAGCATAGCGGTTGATTCTGAGGGGGCATCTCGCAAACACAGCAAAACTAAGTCAACGCTTTGATATTGCAACTGCTGCAAAACTTCTGTCCAGCTCTGAGCGATCGACCCTCGAAATCCTGCGGTGTGGATGTACTGAATCAAAGCTTGAAAGTTGGGAGTAGAAAACTGAGAATTGGGGAGGGGAATCTCGGCATTTGTCGATCGATCGCAATGTTCCAGTTCTTCCGTCGGGTTCCCCCCAGAAGAGGAGTGCAAATCGGGTAAAGTCGAAATGTCAGCAAATAAAATGCTGGGCTTCCAACTCATGCCCGCAGCAACTTGAATCACTTGCCACAAAGCACTTGGCACCAACCCGGTAGGTGAAGTTTCACCGTCGTCGGGACTGCTAGTGGCTAAACAGGGAAATACGGACAATCCTTTGACTTGATTTGCCAGTTGCGTAGTTGGAGGGTCTAAAGTCACCAAGGGGAGAGAACCCAAATTTCGAGACCGACTTAACTGTTCGATAAAAGCTAAGGGGTTTTGCAGTTGACTTGTGCCGTCCAAGACGATCGCGTCGGGCCGCCAAATTCTGGCCACGAGTTCTGCTTGGCCGAGGTCGTCTGCTTCTAAAACCCGGCAGTAGTTGGGGTTGAGCAGTAAAGCGGAACCTTGAGACGAACTGTTTTGCGGGCTGAGCCACAACACGGTTAAAGGACTCCTTACTTTGGGGCTACTAGCATTACTGTGACCGATCAAGTCTGCCAGCAGTCGCCGCAAAGCGGGTTCTTCCACCGGCAAGCTCAAAAAGCCTTCGGCCCTGTTGACACTGGCCCGTTCTTTTTCGCCTCTTGTGGCCGTGATGATCGCCGGAATCGATCGGGTATCCGGGTCACTCTTGAGCAGCGTCAGCACGTCCCAACCCGACAGCAGTGGCAGCAGCGGGTTGAGGAAAATCGCTTCGGGACTAAACCTGCGGGCTTTTTCCAGCGCTTCGGTGCCGGAACGGGCCACTATTACTTGGTAGCCCAAACCTGAGATGACGTTGGTTAAATCTTCTATATATTTGGGAACTGCTTCGACTATTAATACTAAACGAGAGCGAGAATTGGCGATCGGAATCTGATATTGGGGTTTTAATAATTCTTCCTCAGCGGCTCCCGGTGCCGAGGCTTCTTCGCTGCTGTTTCCCGGAGGATTTGGTGGCAGCAGCAGGGTAAATTGAGAGCCTTGGTTTTCTGAGGAAATAAACGAAACGTCCCCGCCGTGAAGCCGAGCTAGGCGTTGAGTTAGTACCAGTCCCAGTCCGGTTCCTTGAAAGCGCCTGGTGAGCGGGCTTTCTAGCTGTTGGAATTTCTGAAAGATTAGGTGCTGTTTGTCGGCCGGGATGCCAATGCCAGTGTCCCAAACAGTGAATGCGATCCAGCCTTCCCAAACATTTACTTTCAATCCGATTTTGCCACCAAGCTCGGTGAATTTTAGGGCATTGGAAAGGAGGTTAACCAGCATTTGCCGCAGCCGCAGTTCGTCGGCAATTAAGTGGCTCAGTCCCGGTTCTATTTCGAGTGTAAATTCTATTTGAGCGGAGGGTTCTGCGTTTGCTGTACCGTCCGTTTGGCTCGCGCCTGGAGGATTTTTTTCTTCTTGCTGTTGCAGTTGTTTTGCTTGTTCAAAGGCTCTTTGGCAGGTTGATGCTATTTCGACTGCTTCGGGAATTAGTTCTAGCTGCCCGGTTTCCATCCGGGTCAAGTCTAATATATCGTTAACTATTGTCATCAAATGCCGCCCGCTTTTATGGATTAGTTTGGCGTAGCGTGTTTGGCGATCGTTGAGTTCTCCGATCAATTTATCTTTGAGGAGGCTGGACAAACCGAGGACAGCGGTGAGCGGGGTTTTTAGTTCGTGGCTGATGCAGGATAAAAATTCGTCTTTGAGTCTGTTGAGGTGGATTAAATCTGCGTTTTTCGCTGCTAATTCTTTGGCGACTAAATGTTCTTCGGTGACATCTTGTCCCATTACTAAAATTAGCTTGTCTGAGAGCGGCTGTTTGACAAATTGCCAGATCCGTTCTTGATCTTTTTGTACGGGGCAGTCGCAAATATAGGTATCTGGTTTGCCGGCGGTGGGGCACCAAGCTGGAGCGGTTAAGGTTGAGGGGGAGGCGGCGGCGTACAAGGGCAGCGGGCAACTGGTGGCTGCGGTTGAATCACGCGCGGCGAAGCTATCCCGCAGGGAATCGCCCGATCTACTTGCTCCTACTAGGCTCCTGCATTCTTTGGTGATGCCCTCTAACTGCACGCTCTTGTATTCGCTTGTTAAATGGCTTGGTTTGCGGGGCGAGTGTTTCCCCAAATTTGCTGCTGGTTCGGGAACTGGTTCTGGGCCTGCTCCCAGCAAAATCCGCCACGCTGCGTTTTGACTGACTATTTGTGCGGTAGGGGTTTGCAATCTCAGGGGCAGGGGCAGTTTTTCCAACAGTTCAACTAGGGAATTCAGGTTTTCCGAAGGTTTCAATCCTGCTTCTAGAAAGCGCACTTGAGCGCCTAGGGCAGTGGCGATGGCTTCGGAAACCGGCCTTAATTCGATTTCTGGGACGACTGTTGCCTCCTCTGTGAGGCTGCAGAGCGAGCTGCTGTTGAGTGCGGCGAATTGCAGCAGGCTCAGGCTGTCTAGCATTCCTAAAAATTGACCATTGGCATCTGTGAGGGCGATCGGGTTGTTTGATGAAATGCCTGCGTTTTGGCGGTTTGGCCGGGCTGGGGTGTTCTGTTCCTCTGTTTGCAGGTATTCCCAGAATTCCCTAACGCTCATAGTGGCGGGTAATGCCCTGACTGGTTCGATCGCGATCAAGCTTTCTGACAAAGGTTGCTGCCCGTCGTTTGTGCGATCGGCTCCCCAAGCCCAAAGGCTGCGGAGGTATACTAATCCCAGTGGCTGTAGCTGTTCGTTGACTACTGCGACTCGATCGCAGTTGCAGGATCTGAAAATTGACTGCAGCGATGCTAGCGCACCCGTTTGGAGGCACAGCGGCACTGGCTCGATAAAATTTTTGAGACTGGGGGTGGTGAGTGGCATAACAAACCTGAGAGTCTGCTCGCGAGAGCAGTAATATTTTTGATGCTCAATGTAGCTGCGAATTTCTGTATCTTATTTGTTTTATATCAGTTCGCTATCAGGCTCGGTATCCGCACCGAGACCGGGGAGTTCGATGCCTACGCCTGATTTGAGGCGACTAGCAATTATTTTAAGGCTTAAGCTTAATTGCAGAAATCGCGCTCAGGGTGCTTGACACAAAAACCACGGAGTACACTTTGATTATTCCTCTGGTAGAAGCGCATCACTTATTTTGCGGTTAAGATTGGTTAAAATAAATATTGAGATGATTGTTAAAATGTTAAGTTTTTTGTAAAGGAGATATCAACTCTGAGCGATCCAGCACTTTCAGGCAACTTAGGTGGTGCACCTACAGCTTTGCTTCCTCAACTGTCTATCGGTATTTTTGTCCACTCTAAGGAAATCGCAGCCTCTGCGATCGAGCTTTTGAGAGGCGAACGCTATGCTTTAACGCACCTTAAGTCGGCAGTGGAGCTTTTCGGATTCCTTAAGCACAATTATCACCTTGATTGTTTGGTTTTGGAGGTGGATGGGGATCTGCGATCGCTTCTGGGCAAGCTGCAAGAACGATCGCTCTTTTTGCCTGCTGTGATTTTTTCGCCCCACGCGCAGGTAGATGGCCGGCCCGAAGCACCATATTCAGATGGTTTTGAGGCCGCAGCCATTAGCGCCAATAAGAGCCAAGACGAAAGCTGTGCTTTTTTTTATCACCCTGCTGAGGTGCAACTGGCAATCGCTCGATCGAACGAAATAGCTGCAGGTATCGATCGGGCGATCGCACAATTTCTCAAACTTTCAACTCCGGTTCCTGTCAATTACCAATCATCCGTAACGGTCGATGCGACAGCCCAATTGACTGCTCAAAGTTTGCTCAGCCGACAGCAGCGGCGGCTGGCGGAAAAATTACGGGAGCGATTAGGATACTTAGGTGTGTATTATAAAAGAAATTCCCAGATTTTTTTGAGAAATCTGTCGGGACCTGAGAAGCAAAAGTTTTTGGAGCAACTCAAGTTAAGTTATCGCGACATCGTTTTGAATTATTTTTCTCAAGATGCTGCGGTCAACAATCAAATAGATGAATTTGTGAATTTGGCTTTTTTTGCTGACGTTCCCGTGACTCAAATTGTAGAAATTCACATGGAATTGATGGACGAGTTTGCTAAACAGCTAAAATTAGAAGGGCGCAGCGAGGAAATATTGCTTGATTACCGTTTGACCCTGATTGACGCGATCGCTCATATGTGCGAGATGTATCGGCGATCGATTCCGAAAGAGACATATCAAAGTAGAATGTAGAACGGATTCGGCCTAATTTAAGAAAGAAAAGGTAGAAGGTAGAATCTAACAAAAAAGAAAGGAGCCGAGAAACGACCGCGCGAGCGCGAGGCGGAAAATATTATAAAATAACAAAGAACAGCGGATTTAAGACAAATAACAACTACAACTAACATCTGACAACTAATACTCAACATTTAAAAAAGTTCATGAGTCCTCTGAAGAAAACCTACGTTCTGAAGCTGTACGTTGCGGGGAATACTCCCAACTCAGTGCGAGCTTTGAAAACCCTAAAGGACATCCTAGAACAAGAATTTCAAGGAGTCTACGCGCTGAAAGTCATAGATGTTCTCAAAAATCCTCAGCTAGCAGAAGAGGACAAAATATTGGCAACCCCGACGCTGGCCAAAATCCTGCCGCCGCCGGTGCGAAAAATTATTGGCGATTTGTCCGATCGTGAGAAAGTTCTGATAGGATTAGATTTGCTCTATGAAGAACTTCGCGAAGAAGACCTGAATTCATAAGATAATCAGGTGAGAGTCAGTCAATTTTTGATTTGAGACTTCGGTTTGGCGTGAAACGTTCGGCGAGCGCGAGCGTCGAAGCGTCGAGTCGCGCTCAGTCGAACGATTTTAGATTTTAGATTTACTCAACAGATGAATCTGGGAGGTTGAAAAAAAGTCTAAAATTTTTATCTTTCCACGACAAGAGTACGTGGCACGGTATCGGTTTTTGGGCGGGGTCATTAGTCAGCAGTTAGCAGTCATTAGTTATTGAGCATGAGCCAAAACTAAAAGCTGGGTACAAAGACTCATGATCGGCGGTTAATGAGTGACAACTAAAGAATACTGAGAGTTGACAAAAATCGACATGAATGAAATTAGTCAAACGGTTCAACGAAAAGGATTGGTAACGCCAGGAGTTGAAAAAATTCGCACGATGATTGAGGGTTTCGATGACATCAGTCACGGCGGAATGCCACTCGGCAGAACCACCCTAGTCAGCGGCACGTCAGGAACGGGAAAAACTTTATTTGCCGTACAGTTTCTTTATAACGGAATTACCCATTTTGACGAAGCTGGAGTGTTCGTAACTTTTGAAGAATCTCCCACAGATATTATTAAAAATGCTTGCAGTTTCGGTTGGGATCTGGCACAGTTAATCGAGGAAGGCAAGCTATTTATTTTGGACGCTTCTCCCGATCCGGAAGGTCAAGATATCGTAGGAAATTTTGATTTATCAGCCTTAATCGAGCGAATTCAGTACGCCATTCGCAAGTACAAAGCCAAGCGGGTTTCAATAGATTCGGTGACAGCCGTATTTCAGCAGTACGATGCTGCATCGGTGGTACGCCGAGAAATTTTTCGCTTAGTTGCGCGCCTCAAACAAGTAGGAGCAACTACAGTTATGACTACGGAACGGGTGGAAGAATACGGCCCGGTGGCGCGGTTTGGGGTGGAAGAGTTTGTGTCGGATAATGTAGTGATTGTTCGCAACGTTTTGGAAGGGGAACGCCGCCGCCGCACAATGGAAATTTTGAAGTTGCGCGGTACAACTCACATGAAGGGCGAATATCCTTTTACTATGACTAATGACGGAATTAATATTTTCCCATTGGGGGCGATGCGATTAACTCAAAAATCTTCAAACGTGCGGGTTTCTTCGGGCGATAAAACTCTCGACGAGATGTGCGGTGGCGGTTTCTTCAAAGACTCAATTATTTTGGCTACGGGTGCAACGGGAACAGGCAAAACGCTATTGGTGAGCAAGTTCTTGCAGAATGCTTGTATGAACGGCAATCGGGCGCTGCTTTTTGCCTATGAAGAGTCGCGGGCCCAGTTGTTCCGCAATGCTTATTCTTGGGGCATTGATTTTGAGGAAATGGAAGAGAAAGGACTGCTGAAGCTGCTGTGCACTTACCCGGAATCGGCGGGTTTGGAAGACCACTTGCAGAGTATTAAATCAGAAATTGCTGAGTTCAAACCTTCTCGAATTGCTATAGACTCGCTGTCGGCGTTAGCTAGGGGTGTCAGCAATAATGCTTTCAGGCAATTTGTGATTGGAGTGACAGGTTTTGCGAAGCAGGAAGAAATAACCGGCTTTTTCACGAATACAAGCGACCAGTTTATGGGTTCTCATTCGATTACCGACTCTCATATTTCTACGATTACTGACACGATTATCATGCTGCAGTATGTAGAGATTCGAGGAGAAATGTCGCGGGCAATTAATGTGTTTAAGATGCGCGGTTCATGGCACGACAAAGGAATTCGAGAATACACGATTACTGAAAGAGGGCCGCAAATTAAAGATTCGTTCAGTGGTTACGAACGGATTATCAGCGGTTCTCCGACTCGGATTACGATTAATGAGAAGAGTGAGCTATCGCGGATTCTCCAGGGTGTGCAAGGTCAAGACGATGAGGATATTTGAGAGCTAGCAGTGATTGGTCGTTAAAAGTAGGTTGGGTTGAGCTAGGAAACCCAACTTTTTTAATTTGAGGAGTTTGTGAAGATTTATAGCAACCGCGAAAATGTTTGGGAGGTTCTTAATTGCTGAAATATGAGCTTTTATTGCCTATCAAACCCAATACCTATAGTTTTTACACAGCAACAATACCTTGGGTCAAATCCAACACCATGGCGATCGTCAATTATTTGAATAGTGCTTGGAAAGCCAATACTTGCTGTATGATCAACCTCAGCTCGATTGGCAAACAGGTAGCCTTGCTGGTGTTAAAGTTATAGTAAGATGCCCTTCTCCTGAATTAGCGTGGGTTCATGGCCATCGATTTATTGCCATCGCCGAAAAAACTAGATTGCTTTTGCCATTGGGCAAATGGATTTTAGAGCAAGCTTGTGGGCAATATCAGCAGTGCCTAGCAGCCAGACTAATTCTTCCTAATATCGCGGTGAATTTGTCGGCACGTCAACTCACCCAACCGACTTTAATCGGGAGCATGTCACCTTTGTAGATAAATTAAATGGTGAAGAGACCATTCAGGTATGCACAACGATGGGCTAAGACTTGTGGCACATTCTCTGGTAGCCATTGCGCGCCCGAAATTTTAATTCGTCTGCCAATTTGTTTAACTGCCGACTCGACGGCTCCTGAACCAATTGAACAAATCTCTTCAGCTTGATAATATTGGTAGTTAACAATCCGATGCTGATGTTTTACTAAATAATTACAAAAATTTTTAGCTGCCTGGGAATTGTCCTCAGAAAATAAAGCTTTAGCCTCAGCTAGTTTTCCTGACCAAAGCAATGATTTTGCCTGCTCTATCCGTTGATTTGAACCGCCAATTTTGCCTAAGTTTTCGACTAAATGATACCAATCTAGAATCTCTATTCGTTGACTATCCTTACCAATACGACTGATGATATTCCAAATCCCATCATGCCCATCTCCCAAACAGGTTACCGCCGCATCAAGATGTTGTTGATTTACCCAATTAATCAGAGCATCATTGTCTTGAAAAAATGCTTCTACACAATTGTTATCTAAGGAATGAAAAATAAATAAGTTGATGAATTATCGGTTATACTGAAAAAAGTGCGCTTATTGCAATTTTCACCCA
>NZ_JAUBVE010000062.1:0-29218 GCF_036705715.1 Microcoleus sp. AT3-D2
CTTAAATGGCTTAATTGGTAGACCGCCAAAAACTGCACAACAAGTATAAATACTTATTGCAAAAGTGACATGCTCCCCTTTGCCTTCAAAAAAATATTTGGTTCCACCGACAGCCAAGACATCCTCATCAGCTTCTTAAATGCTCTAATTTACGCCGGTGAGCCAATCATCCAAGACTTGCAAATTATTGACCCTTACTCGGCTGCTACCGTTAGCGGACTCAAAGATAGTTATTTGGATGTCAAAGCTCGAATTACCGGCAACAAGACGGTAATTATTGAAATGCAAGTTCTGAATGTAGCCGCTTTTGAAAAACGAGTCATCTACAACCTAGCCAAAACCTATGCCAACCAACTCAAAATTAGAGAAGGTTATCCTAGATTGCAACCAGTAATTGCTTTGACGATTACTGATTTTGAAATGTTTAAAGAACAACCTGATGTTATTTCTCATTTTGTGTTCAAGGAAAAAGAGAAACTATTTGATTATCCCCATCTCCAAGTTGAAATGTTTTTTGTGGAATTGCCGAAATTTAAAAAAGAGTTAGATGAACTCACAAGTTTGACTGATAAATGGATTTATTTTCTGAAAAATACTCCAGATTTAGAAACAATCCCAGCCACAATGGAAACAGTGCCAGAACTAGAAAAAGCTTTTCAAATTGCCAATGAGGCTAACTTAACCTTGAAAGAGTTCGAGGATATGGAAGCCCAAGAAATGGCGATCGAAGAACAGCGGGGAATAATTACTAGGGGCGTAGAAGAAGGTCTGGAGCGAGCTGTGGAGCGAGCTGTGGAGCGAGCTAGGGATCAATTGATGCAAGAAGGCCGTCAAGCAGGGATGCAAGAAGGCCGTCAAGAAGGGATTCAAGAAGGGATTCAAGCAGGTCAAAGAGCATTAATTCTGCGTCTGCTGGAGCGACGTGTAGGAGCCGTAAATCCCGATGTAGTTTCGCGGATTGGGGAATTATCGGTTGAGCAATTAGAGAGTTTGGTAGAGGAGGTAGTCGGATTTTCTAGTTTATCCGATTTAATGGTTTGGTTAGATAGAGCAGAATAAGAGAGAGAGCGATCGCTGTTAGGTTTTTTAGGTCGATATACTTATAAACAGCGATATTCACAAATTTCGGGCGATCGGGTAAAATAGAGCTTGGTGTATCGCGACTTGTTGAGGAAAAAGATATGTCAGAATTTCTTGACTTTCTTAGACATCAGTTTGCTTACGTTGCCATTGGCGAATTTAAACCAGGAAAATTTAAAGCAGCAGAACAACTTTTTGAAAAAGCCGTTGCAACTTATGCGACAGGTTTTAAGGGAGCATACCTGTTGCAATTGCCCAATACAGACAAAGGTATTGCCATCATTTTTTGGGAAAGCGTAGAAGAGATGACCGCCAATCAAAGCCAAGCTTATCAGGAAATATTGAAACAGATGACGCCTTTATTTGCCAAAATTCCCGACACTGATGTTTATGAAATCGTCAGTGAAATTCAGCCGAAAAGTGAATGATTAAAAATCCTGCAACCGGCGCGTCATTCCCATACCCATCGGCGTCTTTCGCCCGACTCCGCTGTAAAGCGCAAAATCTGCTAAAGTGTTAATTTGCTTGATAGTAGTAGGAGCTATATCTCCCATAATTCGGTAACTGATATCGCCGACGCAGCCAATAAATTTACTGCGAGAATCCGTACTAACTTCTGTTCGGATATCGAAGAAACTAGGGAAAATGGCTTCTGTAAAACTAGGTTCGATCGCAATCCTGCTGTACTTGTTCCAGCGATTCGCTAAACTGCCAAAAATACTCTCACGAGTGGGCATAGCACTATCGTAGACACCTTGCCGAAAATTAGTAGGAGTGCAAAAAGTAAAAGCAATTTGGCGCTCAGTTTCCGAAGCTCTCTCGAACAATTCGGCGTAAGTACAAAAGTTGACCCACGGCTGGTTTGATTGCGGTTCGCTCAAAATATTAGTAATATATATATTTGTCGGCCCTATATGCCAAGGGAACTCGAAATTGAGTTGCTGCCAAAGTAGAGTTAGGCGATCAAACAAACCGTCATCCAGCAGAGAAATTCGCCACCAAATCGGCGTATTTTCCTGAATTGCTTGCTTGTGTTCCCACTGTACAGCCGGAGATATTGTGCGGGAAGCAGGAGGCAAAACTCTCTTTTGTGGCTGGGGCGTGCTGCTTTTGTAAGCCTCTTTTCTGCTTACTTGAAAAGGGCTTAAAGTGAAAGCTTTTTCATGAGATTGGTCATGCAGGTACGCGCTCAAATCGCTGTCTACAGCACTCACAAGGTTCAAAAATAAAGCGTGGAGATGCCGTCCAGTTAAAAACTGAGATGGAATTGGTGCAACTGGCAGCAGGTTTAAAACAAGGCTGTGGGGCATTTTTAAATTTATATACTGTGTCTGTATATGTGTTCAGCTAGTATTAATAATACAGCTAAGTTGCAACTTAGATTAAGGAATTTTAATCACGTAAGGTGCACAGTGTACACCCTACGTTTACGACGATTTGTAGGTCGGAAACACCTACATTTAGGTTGTGATGTTGAGGCCAATCTCTGTGCGGTAAATTTTTAGGCGATCGAGATTTCTGGCGACAAATAAACGTCTTGGATTGCGTGGAACAATTTTACACCTTCTTCAAAGGGACGCTGAAAAGTTTTGCGACCGGAAATTAAGCCACAGCCGCCAGCGCGCTTGTTGATTACGGCCGTGCGAATTGCTTCTGCAAAATCGCTTTTCCCGGAAGCACCGCCGGAGTTAATTAAACCCATCCTTCCCGCATAACAGTTGAGCACTTGATAGCGAGTTAGATCGATCGGGTGATCCGTTGTCAAATCCGAATAAACCCGCTTGTGGGTTTTGCCGTAACTCTTGTCGCTTGCTTTAGCAACTGCTCCATAGCCATTGTTACATTCGGGCAATTTCTGCTTGATAATGTCAGCTTGAATTGTCACTCCTAAGTGATTTGCTTGACCTGTCAAATCTGCCGCAACGTGATAATCTTTGTCTTGTTTAAAGATATCGTTGCGGAGATAGCACCACAAAATTGTCGCCATTCCGTATTCGTGAGCGTGAGCAAAAGCCTGACTGACTTCTTGGATTTGTCGCGTCGATTCCGGCGAACCAAAATAAATTGTTGCTCCCACTGCAACCGCTCCCAAATTCCAAGCTTGCTCAACAGAAGCAAACATTATTTGGTCGAATTGATTGGGATAAGTCAGCAACTCGTTGTGATTGAGCTTGACAATAAAAGGGATTTTATGCGCGTACTTGCGAGATACGCTTCCCAAAACTCCCAGCGTTGTCGCGACAGCATTGCAGCCAGCCGAAATTGCTAATTTAATGATATTTTCGCTGTCAAAATAGATGGGATTTGGTGCAAAAGAAGCGGCCGCCGAGTGTTCGATTCCTTGGTCTACTGGCAGGATGGATAAATAGCCAGTATTGGCCAAGCGTCCGCTAGAATAAAGTTGCTGAAGCGATCGCAAAACTTGAGGAGATCGATCAGTTTGAGCAAAAATGCGATCGACCCAATCCGGGCCAGGCAGGTGCAACAAATCTTTAGGAACTTTTGCTTGATGGGTGAGCAAGTCTTCGGCTTCGTCGCCAAGCCAAGACTCGATGGAATTGGGAACTGATAGTGTAGCTGTCATACAGATTTCCCTCTGAATTTCAATTACAGGCTGATGATTGCAGACATTAACCTTGCTGATATTGTAGCGAAAAAATCATATTTTCCATCCCCTCAACCCTAGAACCAGTTTTTAACAAGTTAGCGACAACAGCAGCTAGGACGCGCTACTCTATAATAAGCTGGCAGTTCAGCCGGATCTGCGCTGCCAGCGATCGCCGATCGACTCACAACTTTGCCATCACAATGTCACACACTTACTTTGATTCTGAAAACGGTCACAAATCCTTCGAGATGCCTGGTGCCAGGCCGCATTACAACCCGGATCGCCCTGGTCAAGTAGAGCACATTTTCCTCGACTTAGTGCTGAATATTCCCAAACAAAGCTTTCGTGGCACTTGTAGCATCCGCATCAATCCAGTCCGCAGCGGTATTGACAAATTAACCTTAGATGCTGTAAACCTGAATATTAAATCAGTAAAAGTCGGCGAAATTGAGCAAAATTTCGACAGCGATGGCGAAGTCCTGCAAATTCAACTACACGAACCAACCGAAGCTTACCAACCGATTACAATTGCGATCGAATACTCGGTAGAAAAACCCCAGCGCGGCCTCTATTTCGTCGGCCCGGACAAACACTATCCAGACAAACCAACACAAGTTTGGACTCAAGGAGAAGATGAAGATTCCCGTTTCTGGTTTCCCTGTTTCGACTATCCCGGACAGTTGGCAACTTCGGAAATTAGAGTGCAAGTTCCGAGACAACTCTTTGCTATTTCCAACGGGGAATTAATTAGTACAAAAAACGAAGGCGACGATAAAATTTATCACTGGTCCCAAACCCAAGTACACCCGACGTATTTAATGACCTTAGCAGTCGGAGATTTTGCCGAAATTAAAGACGAATGGAACGGCAAACCAGTTAATTATTACGTGGAAAGAAGCCGCGAAGCAGACGCTAAGCGCAGCATGGGCAAAACGCCTCAAATGATTGAATTCTTCTCTAAAGCATTTGGCTATCCTTACCCTTTTCCCAAATACGCTCAAGTCTGCGTCGATGATTTCATCTTCGGAGGCATGGAAAATACTTCGACAACTTTACTAACAGATAGGTGCTTGTTAGACGAACGCGCCACCCTCGACAATCGAGGTACTGAAAGCTTAGTTGCCCACGAATTAGCTCACCAGTGGTTCGGTGATTTAGTAGTAATTAAACATTGGTCTCATGCTTGGCTGAAAGAAGGCATGGCTTCTTACTCCGAGGTGCTGTGGACTGACAAAGAATACGGCAAAGAAGACGCGGCTTACTATATGTTAAATGAAGCCCGCAATTATTTAGCAGAAGACAGTTCTCGCTACCGCCGCCCCATTGTTACTCACGTTTACCGCGAAGCAATCGAATTGTACGATCGCCATTTGTACGAAAAAGGTGCTTGTGTCTATCACATGATTCGCGCCGAGTTGGGCGACGAATTATTTGACAAAGCAATTCACACTTTTGTGCGGGATAACGCTCACAAAACTGTAGAAACCATCGATTTGCTCAGGGCGATAGAAAAGGCTACCGGTCGCAATCTCATGTTTTTGTTTGACCAGTACGTTTATCGTGGCGGTCATCCCGATTATAAGGTTGCTTATTCTTGGGATGGCGACAGCAAATTAGCAAAAGTTACTGTCACCCAAACTCAGGTAAAAGATAGCAAAAATGGCAACGGCAACAGCAAAGATGTCTTTGACCTAAAAATTCCGATCGGCTTCGGTTACAAGCCAGAAAAAGAAGCAGACGATGACACTTGGGCACGTTCAACCCCGAACCTAAAAACTTTCACAGTCCGAGTGCATGAGCGCGAGCAAAGCTTCTATTTTCCTCTCGAAGAGAAGCCTGCATTTATCAGTTTTGATGTCGGCAATAAATACTTAAAAACGGTTGTTTTAGAGTATGGAATTGCGGAATTAAAAGCTCAGTTGCAATTCGATCCAGACCCGGTTTCCCGGATTTACGCCGCCCACGCTTTGGCGAAAAAAGGAGGACTGGAAGCGGTGAAAACGCTATCAGAAGTTCTCAAAAAAGAGCCGTTCTGGGCAGTACGGGCCGAAGTTGCCGGCCAGTTAGTTGAAATTAAACTCGACCAAGTTTTTGAAGGTTTAGTAAGTGGTTTAAAAGATAAAGATGCTCGTGTTCGTCGCGCTGTGGTGAATGCGCTGGGTAAAATCCAAACTCACGAAACTTATAAAGCGCTGAGATCGATCGTCGAAAAAGGCGATGACAGCTATTATGTAGAAGCAGCCGCAGCGAGTGCTATGGGCTCAATTGCAGCGGCTAACCCCGACGAAAAACCTAGCGACGAACAGGTACTGAAAGAGTTAAAATTCGTCCTGAAAGAGCGTCAGGGGTGGAATGAGGTAGTGCGATCGGGGGCGATCGCAGGTTTGGCGCAGATGAAAACTTCTGAAGATGCGCTGAATCTAATATTGAAATACACAGCCGTCGGTACTCCGCAAGCTTTGCGCTTGGCTGCAATTCGAGCTTTGGGCACCATTTCGACAGGTCAAACGAAGGTCAATTTAGAACGGATTTTGCAGCGATTGGCAGAATTATCTAAAGAGACGTTTTTCTTGACTCAAGTCTCTGTAGTAGTGGGATTAGGACAAATGCAAACTCGCAAAGCAATTCGCATTTTGCGTTCTTTAGCTGACCAAACTCCCGATGGTCGCGTTCGCCGCATGGCTGACGAAGCTGTGCAAAGAGTCCAGAAAAATGCTGGTTCTGATGCAGCGGTAAAGCAGTTGCGGGAGGAATTAGACCAGGTGAAAAAGGAGAATCAAGATTTGAGGAGTCGGATGGAAAATTTGGAGGCTAAGGCGAAGAAAGATTAGGCGTAAAACCGCATATCGGCGCAGGTAAAAGCAGAGATTGTCGATCGGCTTTTATCTGCTTTTCGGTAGAGGATTTCGCGCAGTTATAATAATATTATTGTTCATTGGGAGTGCAGGGGAATTTCCTATTTTGCACAGAGGGGAAAAACTAAATATCTCTATTCTCCACTTTGTTGTCTCAACTGGGGAATTATCGAGAATCAGAATGCAATTTTTTTTAATTTGTAAAGCTTTGATGTAGCAGCAGCTTTTTTACCAATAAATATTGCATAAATTATGAGTATAAGAACCGCTGTATTGGTAGAGCAATCGGGGGTAATTCCCTATCGTATTCAAGACGGAAAAATTGAAGTAATGCTAATTACTTCTTCGGCTAGCAAGCGCTGGGTTATTCCCAAAGGATTAATTGAACCTGACATGACTCCCCAAGATTCGGCCGCCAAGGAAGCTTGGGAAGAAGCTGGTTTGTTGGGTAAAGTGTTCCCGGATTTGCTAGGAACTTACGAGTATCAAAAGTCCGGCTATACTTGTCAGGTAGAAGTATTTTTAATGGAAGTGCAAGCAGTTCTAGAAATTTGGCCGGAAGCTGGCAAGAGAAAGCGGCAGTGGGTAAGTATTCCTAAAGCAATTAAGCGGGTTAACGAACCGGAACTCAAACTCATTTTGGCCGATTTGCCGAATCGGTTCTGGTGAACAATACCCAGATATCCGACTTATTCACAAAGTCGGGTATCTAAGACTTCTCGACAAGCTGGAATCGGAAGTGCAGTCAAAGTTCAGCAATGTTAAGATTAAAATGTGCGCGATTACAGGAGTCACTTACCAGGATTTAAGTCGCCAGACAAGATTCCGCTATACGTTTCTCAAGTGGCTTGGCTCATAATGCCCGATCGCGATCGAGTTCAAAAGGAGATAAACTCATGTTTGACTACCAACTTGTTGGCAGTAAACTCCATGAAGTCATTAACTCATAATTTATGTTATAATTTAATTGCAGCTTCGTTTACCATAATAAATTGCCTTGGATTATAACTTTGATTGGAATCCAGCCAAAGAAAAGCAAAATATTCGCAAGCATCAATTGAACTTTCGTTTGGCATCAACTGTTTTCCGCGATCGTTCTCAATTAACAATATATGATGAAGAACACAGTCAAGATGAAGATAGATGGATTACCATAGGCTTAGATGAAACAGGAACTTTAAGGGTTGTCATCCATACCTTTGAACAAACCGCTCGCACCTCCTGTATAATTCGGATAATTTCAGCCCGCAAAGCTAATTTCACTGAAACCCAAGCTTATCAAGAGAGGAAATTATGAAATCAGAGTATGACTTTTCTTCATCAGAGCAAGGCAAATTTTACCATCCTGATGCTACGTTTCATTATCCCATTTATCTCGAACCAGATGTCGAGGAATTTGTGACTAAAATTGCTGAGCATAAAAAGATTGAGGTTCAAGTTTTGGTCAATGAATGGCTGAGAAATAACATTAAACTAATTCAAAGTATTGAGTAGGTGAGAAACCCGGTTTTTTTTCTCAAGTGGCTTGGCTCATAATGCCCGATCGCGATCGCTCTCAGAAGGAGATAGGATCATGTTTGACTATAAACTTGTAGAAAGTAAACTCCATGAAGTCATTAACATCGTGAAACCACAACTGTCAGACACTCAAATATAATTTATGATTTCCAATATTCATGCGGGCGAGTGGAATCTGGCGTTAGAGACTTTATGCGGTATTCTCATTGAAGAAGAAATTCCCAGAAATTTAAAGGGTTATGAACTCTTGCAAGAAGTAGGCAATATCTTGAACATGGAACGGGAAACTTGGGAGATGTTAAAAGTCCACATAACTCCTTGAGAGTAGAATATGTAGATGTGATCGCTGCAAATCCAAGGGAAATTGCAGCCAAAAGTCCAGATGCCTTAATACAGATTAGGCGTTAGCTGAGAGGAAAGGAATGCTTTCGGCTAAGTTATCCTTAACTTCAATTCCCTGTTTTCTCCCCCAAAACTGGCTCAAAAAGTGAATTTGCCGCAAGCCGACAACTAAATTTAAACCTGGTACAAAAATCCACCAAACTGTTAGCGGTTCTTTGATTCCTTCTTGGCGGTACAATTCGTTCACTGTATTGTAAAGTTTGAACTGCACGATGTAAATCCAAGCAATACCGAGCAAGGAAAACCAACCAAACCATCCGGGAACGTCAGGGTCGAATATCCGCAAAGCTTGGGGCACGGCTACTCCTAAAACAAAGGGAAGCAAGCAAAGGGTTCCCGACCAACCGCTGCCGTTATAGCGACGCAATTCTTCTTGAATAATCCATTTGTACCATCCGTAATATAGCAGCAAGCTAACTCCAGATAGCAAAATTACTCGCCACAAAGAGCGCGGTTTACCTAAAGGTTTGTCGGACATATTTAGATGTAAGATATGAATGGCTGTCTTGATTGTATTAACATTTGTTAATTATTGCAAAATCATTTCTCGAATCGATCGCGCGGTTGCAGGGGCCAGCAGAACACCGTTGCGATAGTGGCCACTAGCGATGAGAACGCGATCGTTACCGGGAAGCGTCTCGATAATTGGGGCGGCCCGCCCTTCCGGCCGCGGGCGCAATCCTGACCATTTCCTGATGATTGAGGCGAATGCTAAGGCGGGACAAAGCAAACTCGCCCTCGCCATCACTTCCGCCAACATATCAGCATTCGCCGCAATTTCCCCGCCATTTTCTGAAAACTCCACCGTCGCCCCCACCCAATATTCCTGATTTTCCAAAGGCACAATGTGAACGTCATCGCAAGTAATTACCGGCCTAAAATCTGGGTTTCCTAAAGGATTCGGCGATCGCAAATGCAGCGCTTGTCCCAACACCGGGCGAATGTCAACCAACTGATTTAACGATGCAGTAACAGCAGCAGAACCCAAACCAGCGCACACAATTAGTCGATCGAACTCCAAACTAGCAGCAATCGCCGCTGCTTCAACGGGCACGCAAAACTCAAAAATCGCCCCATTTTGTTCAGCAGCATCAACCAAAGCCAAAGTTAGCGCCGTCGGATCGACTTGCCGGTCTTGAGGCGAATAAATCGCAGCAATAATCTTATCGTTTAAATAGAGATGAGGGCAGCGAGATCGCACTCGTTCCCGATCCCAAAGTTCCAATTCCCAACCTTGAGACTCGCGAGTTGCTATCAACTTTTCCCACTTACTTAAATCCTCTCCCTCCGAACAAAGCATTAAAATTCCCTGTTTGTTAAAAGGAATTTTTCGCCCCGTAGCTGCTTCCAATTTTGGAATCAAAGTTTCGTAGCGCTGAAGGCTGGTTTCCCTCAACTGCCAATTTCTGCCCTTAGTTTTGTGGCTGATAACTCCCATCAAAACACCGAGTGCAGCGCCAGTAGAACCTTGTGCCGGCGGCTGTTTGTCGAACACAGTAACTTTCAGTTCGGGAAATTGACTTAGTTCAAAGGCGATCGAAGCCCCAATAATACCGCAACCAATAATTGCAACGCGAACCATTCAATTTTAGATTTTAGATTTTAGATTTTAAATTAACTGCTTCCTAGGTTCGGCCCATATAAGCCTTTTTTGGGCGGGCTCTGGGGCCCACCCCACAATACAACTCACTTCTTTGTGGAACAGGCATCTTGCCTGTTCTGGATGCCAGATGTGAGTTAAGGCTAATTAAGCTTTAGGAATTAGCTGCAAGAAGGCATCGAAATCATTAACAGCTTTTTGATAGCTGGCCGTGACTTTTGCATAGTCAAGGTCTTTAGCAGCAAGATCGATGTTAACCAAATCGGCAAACAAACTCTTGGTCAAATCAACAGCTTGTTGTTGAGAACTAGGCAACAAACTTGCAGAGACGGTTTTCATTGTGTTCCGCAAGTCGCCTAGAGGCCCGTGAATGTAAGTTCTGGTATCAACCCAATTCCGTTTTTGAATTAGGGTTCCCAGTTTATCCATGCGCGATCGGAACTCTGTCAGGGTAGGAACATAGCGCTGAATTTGCTGGGTCTGGGCTGCTGTGTATGTCGTTGGAACTTTTGCTTCGACACTGCTGCAACTAACCAGAAATGCCATCAAAAACGCCATCATCAAGGCAAAAATTGAACGGGGACGAGTCATATCGATTTTAGATTTTAGATTTTAGATTTCTCGTTCTCAGGAAGAGGCTGGGAATGCAGCTCGGCGAGGAGCTGGTTCACTGACCTAGCACCGAGAGTTATGTACAAAATATTATTTTACCTCCTGGCGGCGCAGAAAAGTGATCACAGCATTGCCAACTTTTTCTGACCAATGTTCTTGAGGATAATGCCCCGCTTGTTCCAGTGTGACTAACTCTGCATTTGGCAGGGAACCGACTAGCTTTTGAACTGGTTCAACACTCAGCCAAGGATCTGTCAAACCCCAGACAAATAAAGTTGGTCGAGTCCATCCTTTCAAGCCGGATTCAATTTCTGCCATTGACTGCGGCAACTGAATATTGCGGACAGTATTCATCAGCGATCGACCTGCATCCGAACTCTTCAAAAACGGGCGACGGTAAACATCTAAATCCTTGTCTGATATTGTCTGGCGGCTGCCACCTTCGAGAGTTCTGTCAACCAAAAGCGGGTCTTGCGTCATCATGTCGCCAATAAAAGGCAGCCCCAACTGCTGCATTTTCCAAGGCAACTTGATATCTGCTGAAACTGGTGTATTTATGATAGCTAGACGCTCAATTTTATCGGGATTACGTAAAGCGTATTGAATGCCGGCTGAAGCTAAAAACCCTTGGACAACGAGGTAAAATCGATCTAATTCTATCGCTTGAATAAAGCCAGCGAGGGCGTCAACAAAAGAATCGGGAGTGTAGGCAAAGTCGCGCTTGTCTGGTTTTGTCGATCGCCCGTAGCCCACCCAATCTGGGGCGATCGAGCTAAATCCCTGGGCTGCCAAATCCGGCATCATTACAGTCCAGGTAAAACTCTGGGACGGCAAACCGTGCAGCAGCAGTACGGGCAGTTTACCAGTTTCGTTAACCGGATTTGTTTCCCGATAAAACCATTGCAGCGGGCCTACTTCAACTATCTTCTCATCAATTAACATTATTTTACTTGTTATTTATCAAACAATAAGGCGGGTATTCCCCGCCCTACTTACCTAATAGTTGGGTGTGCATAGAACACCTTACCCAACTAATTACAGCCGCGTTTAGAAATTCATTTCAGCAGCTTGAACTTTTTCGACCTGTTTCTTCTTGAGAACCAGCATGATTTGAGCCAGCATTGTTATAGCCACGAAAGCCATCAATCCTTTAACTCGACCTGCACTTTGCAGCACAATTTCCACGTCTTTTTGACCGAAGCCGCCCACATTAGGATTGTTCGTCAAAAGTTCGCCTGCTGCAACTGTTTGTCCTTCAGTAACAATCAGTTCTGGGCCGGCGGGAATCGTATCAACAACGGCTGCACCTTCTGCCGGTTGAATTGTCACTTGATAACCGCCATCTTCAGGTTGAGAAATTTTAGAAATGCTGCCAGCTACTGAAGCATTGTAAACAGTATTATTGCTCTTTTCGCCAGTAGGATAAACCTGACCGCGACCGCGGTTGCCGCCAACATAAATTTGGTATTTGCCGTAGTGAACGGACTTGTCAGTTGCCGGATTCGGCGACAAAACGGGGAATACCAATTCTTTGTACTGTTCTCCCGGTACTGGGCCCACTAAAACAATATTTTCTTGGGTTTCGCTGTAAGGTTGGAAGTAAAGATCGCCGACTTTTTCCTTCATTTCTTCGGGAATTCTGTCAGCCGGAGCAATCTTGAAACCTTCGGGCAACATCACAACTGCGCCGATATTCAAGGCACCTTTGCTGCCGTCGCCGACCACTTGTTGCACGCTAGTATCGTAGGGAACTTTGACAATAGCTTCAAAAACTGTGTCAGGCAAAACAGATTGCGGTACTTCAACTTCAGTCGGTTTTGCACCGAGGTGACAGTTCGCGCAAACAATGCGGCCTGTTGCTTCGCGGGGAGTAGCGGGTGCTGTTTGCTGGGCCCAGAAAGGGTAAGCAAATGCTGCTTGGGGATATGCGATGTCGCTGGTGAGGAAAAATCCTGCAGCTGCGATCGCAATTAAGGCTGTTTTCGCGATCGTCCTGGCACTGCGGCGAAATATCGCAGATAAATTAGTTTGTGGCATTAGAGTATTCAATCTCAAAGGTCAGACAATTTTGGATTTTGGATTTTGGATTTTGGATTTTGGATTTTGGATTTTGGATTATTAGACTGCTTTAGGGATGCACTTATCTGTGGTTTTCACCATTCACCCCCTATCTAAAATCTCAAATCTAAAATCCAAAATAGTTTAAGACCACCAAGGTGCTTCGCCGGTGCGGAAATCTGTTTCTTTCCAAGTTGTAAAAGCGATCTTGTCATCTGCGACAGTGGCGTGGGCCAGGGCCAGAGACAAAGGCGCGGGGCCGCGCACCACTTTGCCCTCATTGTTGTATTGAGAACCGTGGCAAGGACAGATAAACTTGTTTTCGCTAACATTCCAAGGCACGACGCAACCCAAGTGAGTGCAGACTGCATTGATGCCGTAGTCGGCGATAGATAAGTCTTCTTTCACCACAACATAGGTGGGGTCGCCTTTGAGACCTTGGGCTAAGGTGCGATCGCCCGCAGGGTGCGAAGTCAAATATTCGCTAACGATGATGTCGTTACCCAAAGCATCTTTAGCTGTCACTCCGCCGCCAACTGCCCCACTCGACGGAGGAACAAAATATTGGACAACGGGATAGAGTGCGCCCAGTGCCACACCTGTGACTGTACCGAACGTCAGCAAATTCATAAATTGGCGACGCCCCATATCGGGAACATCGGGATTTCCAGCAGAAGATTGAGCCATGACCTGCCTTTACGGTTTTAAGTTACGTTTGTTTGTTAGCTGTTAGCGAACTTGTACGTGCAGAGGAAGGAGGATAATTGCCGTTAATCTGCTCGCACAAATTTTAGGCCGCGAAAATTCCTTTTAAGAATGCGCCTTCCAGCCTTTATTAGAGTATTATTACATTTTTTGAACTTTGTCTTTTATTGTTTAATGGATTAACTCAGGAGCAACCATGACGGGCCAGGATTTACACCAGCTACTGCTAGAAAAATGGGGAAAGTCTTACGATATCAGATTGCGGCGAACGCGGGGCAAGATTTTTGTGCAAGTTATGTGGAAATATCTAGAACAGGCATCTTTTCCGATGACGGAGGCTGATTATTTCGAGCATTTGGATGCGGTGGCCAATTACCTCAACGGCTGGGGGAGCACAGAACAGGTGAGAGAATATATCGTAACTACTCGCGATCGCCCGCGCTTGGGTAAAGCTGTCAGCGTTCCCCTAGATTTGGGTGAAAGAGCCTCTGAGTGGTTGCTAGACGAGTTTTGAATCAGTCACTCGATTTTAGATTTTAGATTTTAGATTTTAGATTGACTCCACAGCCGGGATCTGGGGGAGTTCCCTAAAGTTTTGTGTCGCGCCGCGGCTGGATTAGTTGAGCCCAAAGTCCCGAAAATCGATCGGCGAGCTTGTCATACGACTTGCCGGTGGTGAGAAACTAAGCTGTGGCGCATCTAATTTGCACGGGTGTTTTGATTCAAAGTCTTGTGTGGCGGGCTTTGCTGCGCGCCGCCAACTGTGGGATTTAAATGCCACAACAGTTTCTGGGGCTTTTTAGGGGCTTTTAAAATTTTGGGCGATCGGACTTCTAGCTTACCAAAATCATCCGAACCAATTTGTGTCAACAATTTCACATACAATGAAGGTCAGATATCTTGTGAAATTTAGGAGAATGTTGTAATGGGTGTTGCACTGGGAATGGTTGAAGTCTTAGGATTTCCCGCTGCAGTAGAAGTTGCGGACTCAATGGTGAAAGCAGCCAGTGTTACTTTAGTTCGCTATGAGAAAATAACCCGCGCCTACTGGACAATTATAGTGCGAGGAGATGTTTCTGAAGTGCAAGCAGCAGTGGCTGCGGGAATTGAATCAGTTAAAAAGGTCGATGGCGGAAAGTTGCTATCGTATCACATAATTGCTCGTCCCCACGAAAATCTGGATTACGTTTTGCCGATCGGCTTTACTCCCGAAGTAGAACAGTTCCGAATGTAGTCAAAGTTTTGACAAAACTTTGGTGTGGAATTTTAACTTTTAGTAATTATAGAGGCGCGGGCGATCGCGTCTCTATATTTTTTTGTGGCGAGTCTATCGATTTTTCTGTGGAGTTTTTAGCGCCCTAAAAGCTTTACCAAACCAACCCCCCCAAAATACAAGCTCAGCACCGCACCTCCTAAAAGACTTTGCGTTAAAGGGTCAGTAGAAGGCGTTAACACCGCTCCCAAAACTGCAGCTCCCAAGACTACATACCGCCAGCCGGAGAGCATTTGGTTAGAAGAAACTATGCCCAAAACGCCGAGCAATACTTGGACGATCGGAATTTGAAAAGCTAAGCCGGTGCTGAACATTAACAGCAGCACAAATTTAAAGTATTTGTCGATCGACCACAACTGCTCTACAACATCCGCCCCGTAGGTAACAAAGAAGTTGAGCGCCGCCGGAATCAGAGCGATGTAAGCAAAGACTAACCCGCCCAAAAATAGGAAACTCGAACCGAAAAACACCGGCCCCAGCAACCTGCGTTCTTTGCGAGTCAAGCCGGGGAGAACAAACAGCGCTATCTGGTAAAAAATAAACGGACTGGCGAGGAGCAAACCGCTGTATCCGGCTACTTCGATAGAAACAAAGAAATACTCGCCCGGAGCTAGTTGCAGAAACTTGACGGGCCCGGCCGGTACTTCTAGCAGTTGCACGATGGGTTTAACTGTGAAAAAGCAACCAACTACAGCGACTGCTACGGCAATTAGCGAGTAGAAAAGTCGCTGTCGCAATTCTTCTAAATGGTCGAATAAAGACATTTCAACTTCGTCAGGAAGTTCGTCTAGAAATTCGTTTTCTAGGTTGCGGGAACCCAGAAAACTGTCGGCGATTAGTGCAATGTTATTTTCCGGGATAACTGCTTTGTCTTCTAAGTTACTGACACCCTCGAAATCATCGGCGATGGATGCAATGCTATTTTTAGCTCTAACTTTTTTATCTTCTAAGTTACTGACAGCCTCTAAATCATCGGCGATGGGTGCAATGCTATTTCCCTCGCTAACTGCTTCGTCTTCTAAGTTACTGACAGCCTCTAAATCATCGGCGATGGGTGCAATGCTATTTCCCTCGCTAACTGCTTCGTCTTCTAAGTTACTGACAGCCTCTAAATCATCGGCGATGGGTGCAATGCTATTTTCCTCGCTAACTTCTTCGTCTTCTAAGTTACTGACATCCACTAAATCATCGGCGATGGGTTCAATGCTATTTTCCCGGCTAACTTGTTCTAGGTTGTTGTCGGAACCTTGTTCGGATGTCTCCAAGTCTGAGGGCACAGTCATAGGTATTGTTGATTTTATTTAGGTTTTACGTTTATTAGTCTTGGGTGCAGGTGGTAGCAGAAATCAGTTTCTGGATTAAGGGCGATCGCTCTTTTTACTTTAAGCCCATTGGTTAGCCATAATTTTTTTTAGCCATCAATCACGATCGCAATTTTGCCGATCGCGCGACCCGTTTCGCTGTAAGCGTGGGCTGCTGCTACTTCTTGTAAGCTGTAAGTGCGATCGACAATCGGCTCAACTTTATCGGATTCTATTAACTCCCGCAAAGCCCCTAAATCGCTGGGGTTGGCATTGGCTAAAATAAATTTAGCTTTTTTGCCCGATATAAACCAGCTCGTTAACATCGGTGCGAGGTTGTCTAAACTCGGCAAAGTCGAGATATAAACTCCCTCTGATTGCAGCACATTTTCGCATTCAGCAAATGTTCTTGTCCCAACAGCATCCAAGATTATATCATATTTTTCGGTCTGTTGAGTAAAGTCAACTTCCGCGTAATCCAGAACAAAATCTGCTCCCAAACTCTTGACAAAATCTCTATTTTTAGCACTGCAAACTCCCGTTACTTCCGCATTCATTGCTTTCGCAACTTGCACGGCAAAAGTGCCAACTCCGCCGGAAGCACCGTTAATCAAGACTTTGTTTCCTGCTTGGATTTGACCCAAATCCCTGAGCGATTGCAAAGCAGTTAAACCTGCGATCGGTACTCCTGCTGCTTCTGCATGAGTGATGTTTTTCGGTTTAATTGCTGCATCGGATTCTGGCACGACAGCGTATTCGGCGCAAGCACCCCCATTGATGGGATTTAAGAAAGTATAAACTTCATCTCCGGGTTGAAATTTGGTGACTTCCCGGCCGACTTCCACGACAACTCCCGATATGTCAGAACCGACAATTCGAGGAAAGTTATATCCTGTTAATAGTTGCAGGTGTCCTTTCCGGATTTTCCAGTCTACGGGATTGACGCTGCTAGCGCGAACTCGCACTAACAATTCGTTGGATTTGGCGATCGGCTTTTCCAACTCTCGGTACTGCAATTCCTCGGCTGAACCGTAGCGATCGAACGCAACTGCTTTCATGGCAAATTTTCCGGTTTATTTCCAATAGAACACTCAATCCTTTACAATTACAGCACATTCGATCTAAATGTGACACAGTAAATTGAGCCAGCCTTGTAGCAGCGGGCGATCGACTCTTGGAAGCCGACCGACTGGGCGCAGGCGTGAGGCAATGGGTTCGCTGGCGAGCGTGCGATCGACTAGGGATTAAAGTTAATAGGAACAGGGCGGGCGATCCCATAACCCTGAGCATAATCTACTCCAATCTCCCGCAATTTTTCTAAGATAGTCTCGTCTTCGACAAACTCAGCTATAGTTTTAAGATTCATCGCATGGGCAATACGATTAAACCCTTCAACCAGCGCTTGAGAAATCAAATTATGACTAATATTCTTGACAAAAGCGCCATCTATTTTTAGATAATCCACTGGTAAATTTATCAGGTACGCAAAGGAACTCAACCCACTGCCAAAATCATCTAAAGCAAAGCAACAGCCAATCTTTTTGAGTTCGCTCATGAAATATCTGGCTTGCTCAAAGTTGGCGATCGCTGCCGTTTCCGTGATTTCAAAACCAATGGTTTGTGGTGGAACTTGGTAGCGAGAAAATTGTTCGATTAAAAACCTCAGAAACTGATTGTTACTAATGCTAGCCCCAGAAAGATTGATCGTATATAAGCCTTGACTAAAAACATCTTTCTCCGGCAATTTGTGGTAATTAGAGAAAAAAGTTTGGATTACCCAACAATCGATCTCAGTTATCAAGCCGTAACGCTCGGCGGCGGGAATAAACTCATTTGGAGATACTAATTTTCCATTTTCGTCCAGCATTCTGATCAAAATTTCATAATGCTCTAGTAATGGTTTAGAGGTAATAGAGACAATCTTTTGGTAGTAGAGACAAAAACGATTGGTTTCCAGCGCTCGGCTGATTTGGGAAATCAACTGCCTCTCACCACGTTGTTTAATTAGTTCGCTATCATCTAGACTATAAATATGAACACAGTTGCGGCCTCTGGCTTTGGCAGCATAACAAGCTGCATCAGCCGCTCCCAGAAGATCCCTCAAATCTTGGCTTGTTTGGTCAATAGCAACAACTCCAATGCTGACTCCGATGATAAAGGTTTTGCCATTCCAAATAAACCGAAACTGATGCACTAGGTCTTTGAGGTTTTCTGCAATCTGAGTTGCTTGAGAGAGCGAACATTGAGTGAGCAAAATACCAAACTCATCACCTCCCAAGCGAGCCAGCATATCATGAGCACGGACTCCCTGTTGAATAAGTGCGGTGATTTGGCGCAGTAGCTCATCGCCAGCAATATGACCTACGGTATCATTAACGACTTTGAACTGATCTAAATCTAAATAACAGAGAGCGTGCTGGTGATTGCTATCTTTAAAAGAGGCGATCGCCTCAACTAGGTGCTGCTCAAATTTTCGACGGTTAATTAACCCCGTTAGGGAATCGTGACTGGCTTCCCAAGAGAGTTGACGGGTGAGATAGCGCGATTCAGTAACATCATGAAAGACGATTACTGCCCCGATAATTTGACCTTTGCGGTCTCGAATAGGTGCTGCCGAGTCAGCAATGGGATACTCGGTTCCATCATCGGCAATCAGAATAGTATTGTTAGCTAAGGTTACAATTCGCTCCTCTAATAGAGCCATGTTTATAGGATTCTCTACTGGCTCTCGCGTTACTTGATCGACAATTAGGAAGACTGTAGAGAAAGGAACTCCTTTAACCTCATGAGTTTTCCAGCCTGTCAGTCGCTCAGCTATAGGATTGAAATATCTCACATTACCTTGGGCATCAGTAGTAATGACCGCATCGCCAATGGATTGCAGTGTCACTTGAGCCAATTCCTTTTCGGCAAAGAGAGACTCTTCGAGACGTTGCCGTTCTTCAATTTCTCTCAACAGACGTAAATTCTGCTTTTGGAGTTTTTGTTGCAGCCTTCGGATCGTTAGGTGGGTTTCGACACGAGCTAATACTTCTTCGACTTGAAAGGGCTTAGCAATATAATCTACCCCTCCAGCAGCCAGCCCTTGCACCTTATTAAAGGTTTCATTTAGCGCACTCAAAAAAATTATTGGAATGTCTGCGGTGCGCTCGTCAGATTTTAATTGTCGGCAAACTTCATAACCATCAATATCAGGCAATTTAATATCTAGTAAGATTAACTCCGTCGATGGCGATTGGGCGGCTCTGATCGCCATTGCCCCTGTTATAGCACTGCGAACTTTATAACCCTCTTCCCTCAAAGTATCCCTGAGCAGACGCAGGTTATCAGGCAGATCGTCAACAATTAAAATATTGCCTCGGTAGTTTGTAGCTCGATCGCTAACCCTATTGCTCTTTCTATCGAGAATCATACTGATTTCCCTAGTTTCCTGCTAGAGGAATATAAACCTATGCACAAATAGTATAGTTTAATTATTCGGTTAAAAAAGTCACTTTACCCACAAAGAAATCCTGCGATCCCCGAATATGGGGCTGGCAATGGGGCGCAGCCTTACAAAATCTGAATTGTTCGGGTAGGGGCAGTCCCCCCGTGGTTGCCCTTCTTCGCTTCGCCTAACATCAGAAGAAGAGTATTTCAACCTAAGCATAAGCAGCCGATTTATGAACAAGCGCATTTCTCAAATGGCAAGTCTACTCGTCATTGCGATCGGATGTCTCGTGCTGCTTGGTTGGCAATTTGACATCTCCCTACTCAAAAGTGGTTTTCCCGGTATGACTTCGACCATGAAAGCAAACACGGCAATTTGCTTTTTGCTGGCTGGAGTTTCTTTGAGATTGTTGCAGTACCAAAGAACGCGACTGCACAATCGCATCGCTCAAGGGATGGCAGGATTCATAATCATCATGGGTCTCCTGACGCTGAGCCAGTATATTTTTGGTTGGAAGCTGGGTATTGATCAGTGGCTTTTCCGAGATTTCGTGTCTTCAGCGACTCCTTATCCGGGAAGAATGGGAATAAATACCGCCCTAAATTTTGTGCTGATGGGACTAGCACTGTTAGTGTTAGGGCAAAATTCCCAACGAATTACTTGGTTGGCTCAGATTTTTAGTAGTGTTGCAGCTTTAATTTCTCTACTAGCTTTATTTGCACACCTATTCAATGCCGATATTCTTGAACGGTTGGTCACAATTACGACGACTCAATCCCTAAACACGAGCGCCACCTTTTTCATCCTCTATGGAGGAATTTTATTGCTCCGCCCCAAGGAAGGATTAATGCAAGTAGTAACCAGTCCCCTAGTTGGCGGAGTAATGGTTCGGTGGTTGCTGCCTTGGGGGACAATCTTTCCAGTGGCAGTAAACTGGTTCACTCTTCAAGGACAAAATTTAGGCTGGTATAACGCTAATTTTGACTTTACATTGCGTTCAACTGTTATGGTTTTCACGTTCTCAATTCTCATCTTGGGGACGGCTTGTTTTTTGAACCAGATAGATTACCAGCGCCAACAAGCCGAAGCAGAAATTAAAAAACTTAACGAAAATTTAGAAATTCTTGTGGCTGAACGAACAGATGCTTTACAAAAATCGCAGGCTCGTTTTGCAGGAATTGTAGAAATCGCCAATGATGCAATTATTTCAGTCGATCGCACTCAACGTATTACCCTGTTTAATCAAGGGGCAGAAAAGATTTTTGGCTATAAAATTGAGGATATTTTAGGGAAGCCACTGAATTTACTGCTGCCAGAACAGTTTAGAGATGCACATCCGCAGCATATCAAAAAATTTGCACAGTCTTCTACCAGAGCGCGAAGGATGGGAGAACGAGGCGAGATTTTTGGTCGTCGTCAAGATGGAACGCAGTTTGCGGCTGAAGCCTCTATTTCTAGGCTGGAAATGGGAGACGAAACGGTATTTACTGTTATTCTGCGCGATATTAGCGATCGCAAGCAACTAGAAGCATCACTGGCTCAAATGGCAGCGATTGTGGAATACTCTGGTGAGGCAGTTATTAGCAAGTCATTAGACGGCATCATTTTAACCTGGAACAATGCAGCAGAAAAAATCTTTGGCTACAAGGCTGAAGAAATCATAGGACAGTCGATCGTCATTCTAATTCCCTCCCATCTTACCTACGAAGAACAGCAAATCCTAGAAACGATTCGACAAGGAGAAACGGTTAAAAACTATGAAACCGTGCGTGTCCGCAAAGATGGACAGCTTATCCATATATCTTGTACCATATCACCTCTGAAGGACGCAAAAGGCAGAATTATTGGGTGTTCTGTAATTAAACGCGACATCACAGAGCGCAAACGAGCTGAAATAAATCGCAAACAAATTGAGATGGCTTTACGAAACAGTGAAGAGCAGTTCCGCCATGCGTTTGAAGATGCCTCTATCGGGATGGCGATCGTTTCACTTGATGGGCACTGGATTAAAGTCAATCCTGCCTTATGTCAGATTCTTGGCTACTCCTCAGAAGAGTTGTTAGCGTTAACTTTCCAAGACATTACCCATCCTGACGATTTAGATGCGGATCTTAGTTATGCACATCAACTATTAGCAGGAACAATTTCAACTTACCAACTAGAAAAACGGTATTTCCATAAACAAGGACATATTATTTGGATTATTCTTAATGGATCGCTAGTACAAGATGGACAGGGAAATCCACGGCATTTTATTTCTCAAGTACAAGAAATTACGGCTCGAAAAGAAGCTCAAAAAACGCTAGAACTTCAAAGCGTTATCATGAATAACATGGCAGAAGGAGTATGTTTGATTAAAGCCTCAGACCTCA
The DNA here is from genome assembly GCF_036705715.1 of Microcoleus sp. AT3-D2. Taxonomy (NCBI): domain Bacteria; kingdom Bacillati; phylum Cyanobacteriota; class Cyanophyceae; order Oscillatoriales; family Microcoleaceae; genus Microcoleus; species Microcoleus sp. AT3-D2. The sequence continues at coordinate 21,815 of NZ_JAUBVE010000062.1, forward strand.
TGATCGTCTACACCAATCCAACCTTTGACGCTATGTTTGGCTACACAGAGGGCGAACTCGCAGGTCAAGCCCTTGGTGTCTTGAATTATGTCGATACAAATTTTACACCAGATGTAACCGTTCTAGATATCGTCACTCAAATTGAACAGACCGGCGAAGCGAAATATGAAGTCCACAATAGAAAGAAAGATGGAACTCTCTTTTGGTGCAGAGTTCATACATCCAAGTTTGAGCATCCTGAATACGGAACTGTATATGTTGCCGTTCAGGAGGACGCAACAGAGCTAAAACTAGCTGAGCAAGCCTTGCAAGCTACCACAAATCGCCTCAACTTTCTTCTAAACTACAGCCCCGTTGTCATTTTTAGCAGTAAACCTGCTGGCGATTATGGCGCAACGTTCATCAGCGAAAATATCAAAGATATATGGGGCTACGAAACCAGCGAGTTTTTAGAAGATTCTAAATTTTGGGTGAATCACTTACACCCCGATGATTTAGGAACAGTGGTTCATGGCTTGGCAAATCTATTCATTAATGATTTGTATTTCCAGGAATACCGTTTTCGTCGCTCCGATGGGGTTTATCGCTGGATGCTCGCTCAGTTTAGGCTAATTCAAGATCATTCAGGTACACCAGTAGAAATTTTAGGATATTTAATTGATATTAGCGATCGCAAACAAGCTGAGTTGGAATTTCATCAGGCAAATGAAGCAAACCAAGCCAAGACTGTCTTCCTCGCCAATATGAGCCACGAACTCCGCACCCCCCTCAACTCAATTTTGGGATTCACGCAATTGATGAGCTATGAGAAAAATCTGACTCCTTCTCTCCAAGAACGTTTACAGATTGTCAATCGTAGCGGTAGACATTTATTGGATTTGATTAACGATATTTTAGATTTATCCAAAATAGAGAGCGGACGGATGACCCTCAATCCTTCTGACTTTGGTTTGACAAATTTGCTGACTTCTATTGAAGAAATGTTCCAAGCTAAAGTCCAATCTAAAGAATTGCAACTAATTTTTGAGCTAGATCCCGACATTCCTCAATTTGTGCATAGCGACGGGAAAAAACTCTATCAAGTCTTGGTCAATCTCCTTAGTAATGCGATTAAGTTTACCAATCAAGGAAGCGTCACTCTACGAGTAAGAGCAGCACAAAGAGACAAAACATCCTGTCACCTATCTTTTGAAGTTGAGGATACAGGTGTGGGAATCGCGCCCACAGAAATTGAGAGCCTATTTAAGGTATTTGTGCAAGCCGAAGCTGGGAAGAATTTGAGTCAAGGCAGTGGGCTTGGTTTAGCGATCAGTCAAAAACTCGTCAAACTCATGGGCGGTCAAATTCGGGTTAAAAGCACTTTGCACCGAGGTAGCACTTTTTCTTTTGAGATTGGTGTACAGTTACCTCAAGCCGAATCCTTACCCCCAGAATCAATTAATCAAAGAGTAATTAATTTAGCTCCCGGACAACCGACTTACCGCATTCTTATTGTTGAAGATTTAGGAGAAAATCGTCGCTTGTTAGTCGAGATCCTGATCTCGGTTGGTTTTGAGGTGAGAGAAGCAAAACAGGGAGTGGAGGCACTCTCACTGTGGGAGAGTTGGCGGCCACACCTGATTCTGATGGATCTGCAAATGCCGATCGTGGATGGCTACACAGCTACTAAATATATTAGAGAACGCCCTCAGAGCCAAGAAACTGTCATTATTGCTTTAACTGCCAGTATTTTTGAAGAAGAGCGAGAGAAAGTTCTTATGGCTGGCTTTAACGACTTTATAAGCAAGCCATTTCAGCAGAGAGACATCTTTGACAAACTTGCTAAATATTTGGGAGTAAAATATATCTACGAAGTCGTAGGACAAACTCCACAAAAACTATTAGTTGAAACGGTGTCTGTAGCAGATCTATCCATGATGCCCCCTCAGTGGTTAGAACAAATGTATCACGCCGCTTACTATCTCGATACCGAAGTTATGAACGAATTAATTGTACAAATTCCCGAATCCAAAGCAAGTTTGTCCAAGGCACTAACTAATTATATCAATAATTTTAATTCTGACAGAATTATGGAGTTAATTCGACCTCTGCTGCCGACTCCACTGTAGTTATAAAGTTTAAGGACAAAGAAGCTATAGTGCTTTCAGTAGTGGCTAGATTTCCAATTGCAACCAACATGGAAAAGGATTTGAAAGTTTTTGGAGAGGTCTGTTGCAGATATCCATCAGCATGAGGAAATGGCATACACATTAGAGGGAATTTGCTGTATCATAGAGCAATTCTGTTTCGGGCGTGAAGGGGATTTTTTTTTATTAACCGCAGAGGGCGCAGAGGTCACAGAGAAAAGAGAGACAGAAATGATTGATTTAACCGGAAAGGTAATTTTAGTAACTGGTGGCTCGAAAGGGATTGGTGCAGTGACGGTGCGGACTCTGGTTAATGCTGGGGCTGAGGTGATTTTACATTACTTTCGCAGTCAGAAAGAAGCTGAAGCGATCGCAGCAAGTGTTGCGGGCGATCGCTGTTATTTATTGGCAGCAGATTTGAGGGGGGAAAACGTGGCCTCGGCTTTGTGGCGAGATGCTTTAAAATGGCGCGGTCATATTGATATTATAGTTAACAATGCTGGAATTATGCAGTCAGCAGGCATAGAGGACGAGTTCGATATTTGGTCGTCAGCTTGGCAGCAAACTCTACAAGTTAATTTAGTTGCAGTTGCCGACTTGTGCCGGGAAGCAATCCTTCATTTTAAAACTCGCAAGGGCGGTACAATTATTAATATAGCAAGTCGCGCTGCTTTTCGTGGCGATGACCCTAATTATCTGCACTACGCTGCGTCAAAAGGTGCTATTGTTGCTTTAACTCGCAGTATTGCTAGAGGGTTTGCGGCTGATAATATTTTGGCATTTACAGTTGCACCGGGATTTGTCAGTACAGAAATGTCTAATCAGTTTATTCAGGAGTTCGGTGAAGCTGGTATTATTCGCGATATCCCGATCGGCAAAATAGCTCCTCCTCAAGATGTTGCTAATGTTATCGCGTTTTTAGCGTCAGGTTTGGCTACCCACGCTACCGGGACTACGATCGACATTAACGGAGCCTCTTATGTGCATTGAGACAATAACTGTAAAATACCTCTCAAGGCTCATGCTGACACTTTTTAAAACTAACTAATTTATCACTTTAGCAAGACGATAAAAAAATCATAAATCATTTATGGTTATATCAAAGATAGTCTGAGGAAATTTGATTATGACAACCCATAACGGTGGCAACACAAAACGAGTTGCCATACTCATTGAAAATGGAGTTGAAGATTCGGAATTTTTAGTTCCTTACAACGCCTTAAAACAAGCAAATTTTGATGTAGTTGTCCTCGGTTCGCGGACAAACGAAAAGTATGCAGGGAAACAAGGAAAAGTTGCCCAGCAAGCTGACGGAACTACCACAGAAGCATTGCCAGCAGAATTCGATGCAGTGATAATTCCCGGCGGCATGGCTCCCGATACAATGCGGACTAATCCCAACACAGTAAGGTTTGTACGAGAAGCATTTGAGCAAGGAAAACTCGTCGCTGCTGTTTGCCATGGCCCGCAAGTTTTGATTGAAGCCGACTTGCTGAAAGGCAAAAATGCGACTGGTTTCTTGGCAATTAAAACAGACATGATCAATGCCGGGGCTAACTACATTAACGAAGCTTTAGTAGTTGACGGCAACTTGATTACTTCCCGCCAACCGGGAGATTTAGCAATATTTACTACCGCAATTATGGCTCGCCTCGGTTACGGCGGAAAAGCAGTCGGTTTGCCAGAAGAAACTGACAAAAATGCAGAATGGTGGAAATTAGCTAATGGTTGGGGAGGTTCTACACAAGGCGACATAGTTAAAGGTTTGAATACCGCCCTCGCAGGGGAACGCTATGCTTGCGAAGCATTTGAACATTATGCGGAAAAAACCCAAGACAGCGATTTGCGATCGCTCTTGAGAGAAATGATTCAAAACAAACAGCACCACATCATCGCTCTCGAAAGTCGCCTCAACGATTTCGGTGAAAAACCCTCAATTCCTGCCCAAATTGCTGACAAATACGCTAAATTAAAAGCGTCGATGCAAGGAACCGATGAAACGTTCTTGCTGCGGAGCACTCTCGGTGATTTGCAAACCGGTGTTGTCGATATCAACAACCTGCGGGTGAAGTTCACAGATCCCGTATCAACTGCCATTTTGACAGAGATAGAATCGGATTTGTCTAAGTGTGAACAAGTCGTTGCTAAACTCTTCCGCGCCCGTGCAGCTTCCCAGGAAATTAAGTCGCCTAAACCTTCGACTAGCCCCGCTGTAAAAATGTAATCAGCAAGGGGATAAATAAGTTTGTAGTTGTGTTGACTTGTTACAACTCCACCAATATCGCAACTACAAACTTGCTCTGCAATCCTACAATATACCCCTTGGCGGTAATATAAAACCCAACACTAAAAAGCAGATATTCAACTAACTGCAAAGTGGAGGGTTTTATTCAATGGGTTTTATTATTATTTCAGCGGGACACTGCTGGTTTGAAGGAAGCTTGCGACATCCAAGGGCGGTACAAGCCCCCGGATTCATCCGTGCATAAATAAAAAATATAGTATCCGATAAGCAGCCCCCGGATTCATCCGTGAGATCGCTTTCTTCAATTATTCAATTCTTTAATTCTAAAATCTAAAATCTAAAATCGATTAACCAGCCCCCGGATACATCCGTGAGGTCGCCTTCTTAAATTCTTAAATTCTTAAATTCTTTAAATCTAAAATCCAAAATCTAAAATCGATTGGCTTGTTTCCTCTTCCTTTAGACAGGAGACACCTGGGCTATAAATGCGCTACTGTGTTGCCAATATTTTGATGAGGAAAAAAAGGCTGTGGTTCCCTTACGCGATGAAAATCCCATTACTATCACTCCCTATGTCACCTACGGGCTGATTGCGGCAAACATATTAGTATTTTTGTACGAACTCAGTTTGGGCGATCGACAATTAACCGAATTTTTCTACTCTTGGGCCGTAGTTCCTTGCCAGTTAAGCAATATGTGCCGGGTTGCTCTGCCCGTTTCGCCATTTCCCGAATGGACGACACTAATTAGCTCCCAATTCCTGCACGCAGGCTTTCTTCACATTGCCGGCAATATGTTATTTTTGTGGATTTTTGGCAACAACGTAGAAGACCGTTTAGGACACGTCAAATTTATAATATTTTACCTTACTTGCGGCGTTTTAGCATCACTAACTCAGTGGTTTTTTTCCTCAGCATCTGCCATTCCGTCCCTGGGTGCTAGCGGCGCGATCGCAGGCGTTATGGGAGCTTACATTCTCAGATATCCCCAAGCCAAAGTTCTCACACTGCTGCCCTTGGGAATTTTTATTACCACTGTCAGAGTCCCCGCTTTCTTCTTTCTAGGATTTTGGTTTGCACAGCAAGCATTGAGCGGCCTGGCTTCCTTGAATGCCCCGGCAAGTGTCGGCATGGAATCCGGGGGAGTTGCTTACTGGGCCCACGCTGGCGGCTTTGTTTTCGGCGCTATTCTCGGCCCTTTGTTGGGATTGTTTTCTGAAGATAATCAGATTTAATTTTTCACCGCAGATTAACTCAAATTAACGCTGATAAACTGCAAAGGAAATCGGCGTTTATCTACGTTAATCTGCGGTGAAAACCTCTAATTTTTCTCAAAGTTCGGTGCTATGCTTGGCTCTTAGTTGGGATTGTTTTCTGAAGATAATCAGATTTAATTTTTCACCGTAGGTGAACAAAAATTAACGCAGATAAACTGCCAAGTAAATCGGCGTTTATCTGCGTTTATCTGCGGTTTCCAACCTCTTATCTTCCTAGATAAACGTGAAATCAAATTCCGAAAGAGAAGAAACCCCAGTTACACCATTTAACTTCGCCAAAATGCGAGAATCGCTGCCGGTGAGGTTATTGCCATTGCCGTCATAAATGATGTAAGTATTGCCGCCGGAATCGTAGGCAAACAAGAAAGCACTTCCTCCCAGAATATTTGCAGAAACCGTTGTCTGCACATTCAGCAGAACTTGGCTGTTACCGCTAAGATTCGCAAATCCGGGGGCAAAATTAAACTGATCGGCGATCGGCACACCGAGACCGCTAAAATCAGTAATCACATCGTATCCGCCCGCCGCGATCGCAGCCTCGATCGCCGCCGAAGAAGCCGCATCAAAGGCAGGCCCACCTTGTGCAGGGCTGGTATAGCGGTATTGATTGCCGCCGCCGCCCCCGGTCATGGTATCTGCGCCGAGGCCCCCTACGATCACGTCGTTATCCACACCGCCGTTAATCGTATCGTTGCCGCCTTGACCATCAATAGTATCGCTGCCCGCCAAACCGTCCAAATTGTCCGGCAAAGAACCCCCAACTAAATTGTTAGGCCCGCTATCAGCCGGCAAGATTTGAACGGTGACAGTACCTACGCCCGGAACTGTCCCGAATCCGTCGCTGACGCTGTAGGTGAAAGCAGTTGTACCCGCTACGTTGCCGGGGATGAATTGTACTTGAGAGACAAGATTTACAGCTATCCCTAGTTGCGGTGTACTGACATTGATAATGCTGAGCGTCCCTTTTTGCGGGCTGGAATCGTTCGCCAGTACGTCGATGAAAGTGGGCAGCAAATTATTCGTACTCGTAAATACAATGCCGTCATCAACAGCAATTGGCGGCAGGATAGTTGGAACAGTTACGGAGGTATCGAAAGAATTGATGTTAATCGCGACTGACGCTGCAGCCGTGCCACCTTGGTCGTCCGCTACGCTGTAGCTGAAAGAACCGGCTTGCCCGATCACGTTTGTTCCCGGTTGGAATTTCAGCCCAAGTAAATCCTGAACGGTTAACTTTTGGTTCACGGCGACCGGGTTCGTACCCGTAATTACCTGACCAAAAGTAGGATTGGGAAGTCCGACTACGGCGATCGACAGTGGCTGGCCCTCCGGGTCGCTGGGCGCCGAAATGCTCAGAGACAGAGGCAAATTCTGCAAACCAGTCACCGTCTTGCCAGCTTCCACGATCGGCGGCTGGTTAGGAGTCGGAGATGTAAAACTGGGTGGAGTCGGCCCGCCGCCTAAAGGCGGAGGAGTTGGGGGCGCCGCAGTTGGAGTGGGGACGATCGAAGGACTCGGACTCGGAGTTGTCCCGCCCGCAGTCGGAGTCGGGCTCGGACTCGGAACCTGTGTCGGCAATGTGCCCGTTGTTGGAGTTGGATTCGGACTTGTCCCCGGTGATGGTGATGGTGCCGGATTCGGACTTGTCCCCGGTGATGGTGCCGGAGTCGGAGTCGTCACTGCCGGAGTCGGAGTCGTCACTGCCGGAGTCGGAGTCGTCACTGCCGGAGTCGGAGTCGTCACTGCCGGAGTCGGAG